>DATINB010000373.1:0-2824 GCA_035474775.1 Luteimonas sp. | reverse complement strand
CGATGTCGACCTCGCGGTCAAGTCCCTGCTGGAGATGATGGGTGGTTCGCTGGCCAACGGCGAGCGCATCGAGATCCGCGGGTTCGGCAGCTTCTCGCTGCACTACCGGCCTCCCCGCACCGGCCGCAATCCCAAGACTGGCGACGCCGTGGCACTGCCCGGCAAGCACGTCCCCCATTTCAAGCCCGGCAAGGAACTCCGCGAGCGCGTCAGCAACGCGGTCCCGTTGCCGACCGATGACTGAGCGGCCTCGCTGATGGCGTTCGTCACCGAATGGTTCTGGTTCTTCCTGCTGCTGCCGATCGCCGCCATCAGCGGCTGGGTCGTCGGGCGGCGTGGCGGCGAGCGGCACAGCGACAGCCAGGTGAGCCGCCTGTCGACCACCTATTTCCGCGGCCTCAACTATCTGTTGAACGAGCAGCCGGACAAGGCGATCGAGCTGTTCCTGCACATCGCCGAGCTGGACAAGGACACCTTCGAAACGCAGGTCGCGCTCGGCCACCTGTTCCGCCGGCGCGGCGAAGTCGATCGGGCGATCCGCCTGCACCAGGGACTGGTGCAACGCAACGACCTCAGCGACCAGCAGAAGGTCCAGGCCCTGCTGGCCCTGGGCGAGGACTACATGCGATCGGGGCTGCTCGACCGCGCCGAGACGGTGTTCTCGGACCTGGCCAAGATCGACCAGCGCGCCCCGCAGGCCCTGAAGCACCTGATCAGCATCTACCAGGCCGAACGCGACTGGCCCAAGGCGATCGAGAACGCCACGCGGTACGAGGCAGCCACCGGTGAGCCGATGGGCAGGCTGATCGCGCAGTTCGAGTGCGAACTCGCCGATCGCCTGCGCGCCGCCGGCGACGCCAGGGGCGCGCGTGCGGCGGTGGCACGCGCCTATGCGGCGGATTCCACGGCCGTGCGCGCGGGATTGCTCGAGGGCCGCCTCGAACTCGATGCCGGCAACGACGTGGCGGCGATCCGTGCGTTCGAACGTGCCGCGCGACACGACAACGACTACCTCCCCGAACTGCTCCCATCCCTGCTCGCCGCGTACGAGCGCGTCGGCGACGGCCCCGGGGCGCGCACGTTCCTGACCGAGATGAGCGAGCATTACCGCGGCGTGGCCCCGGTACTCGCCCTGACGCGGCTGGTCGAGGCCGACGAGGGTATCCCCGCGGCCCGCGCCTACCTCGCCGAACAGCTGAAGGACCGTCCGTCGGTGCGCGGCGAGGCGGCGCTGATCGACCTCACCCTGGCCGACGGGGTGGACCCCGCCGGCACGCTGCGCGCCCTGCGTCACATCACCGACCAGTTGCTGGTGCGCAACCCGAGCTACCGCTGCAACCGCTGCGGGTTCGGTGCGCGCAGCCACCACTGGCAATGCCCGAGCTGCAAGGAATGGGGAACGATCAAGCCGCTGCTGAACTTCGCGGTGGTCTGATTGGCGCCCGTGACGCTCGCCGCACTGCTGGTCGCGGCGTTCCTGGCCGCGCTGGGCGGCACCTTCGCGGCGCGCCGCTACGCGCTGCGCATGCGCTTGCTGGACGAACCCGGCGCTCGACGCAGCCATTCGGTGGCCACGCCGCGCGGCGGCGGCATCGCCATTGCCGGCACCTGGCTGCTGGCGTGGTGCCTCATGTCGATGATGCTCGACACGCCATGGGTGCTCGCGGCGTCGGTGGCGGGCGGCGTCGCACTCGTGGGCGGCATCGGCTGGATGGACGATCATCGCCACGTGGCACCCAGAGACCGCCTGGCCGTGCACGCGGTGGCCGCGGCCTGGCTGGCCCTGGCGGTCTGGCAGGTCGGTGCGCCGGCATGGTGCGCGCTCGTGGCGCTGGTCGCGGTGCTCGTGCTGGTCAACGTCTGGAACTTCATGGACGGCATCGACGGCCTCGCGGCCAGCCAGGCCGCCATCGCGGCATCGGCGTATGCGTGGCTTGGCGAGGGGCCGGGGCTGGTTGCCGCCGCGGCCGTGCTGGCGGCCGCGGCGCTCGGCTTCCTGCCACTGAACGCCCCGCGCGCGCGCATCTTCATGGGGGACGTGGGCAGTGGAACCCTCGGCTACGTCCTCGCAGTCCTGTTCACCCTGTCGATGGTCGAGTCACGCACCGCGCCTGCGCATTGGCCGGTGCTGCTGCTGCCGATCAGCGCGTTCCTCATTGACAGCTCGTTGACATTGCTGCGGCGCATGGTGAAGCGGGAGCGATGGTGGACGCCTCACGTGACCCACGCCTACCAGCGCCTGGCATCGCATGCAGGGCGGCATTGGCCGGTGAGCGCGGGCTATGGCGTATGGTCGGTCTGCGTGACGCTGGTCGGGGTCGGGATGTGGTCGTCACCGCCAGCGCTTACCATGGGACTCCTCGTGGGCTGCTGCGTGACCGGCGCCCTTGTATGGCGATGGAGTGGTGGCTTGGCCGCTGACAGCACGGACGTGATGGATGAGTAGCTGGAAGGATCGGGTCAGCATCGGCATGCCGCGCGCGGCCATCGTCGCGCACGACCTGCTGATGGTCTGGGCCTGCTGGCTCGGGCTGCACCATTTCCGTTACTCGATCACCGGCAATGCGGCGGGCACCACGCTCTGGTCGGTCGAGATCGCGCTGATCCTGCTCGTCCAGGGGTTGATCTTCTGGAAGGTCGGGCTGTACCGCGGCGTCTGGCGCTTCGCCAGCATTCCCGATCTCGTCAACATCATGAAGGCATCGGTGTTCGGGTTCCTGGCGATCCTGCCGGTGCTGTTCTTCGTCTTCGACCGTGCCGACCAGGTCCCCCGCACGGTGATGCTGCTGTACCCGGTGATGTTGTCGGCCTTGCTCGGCATGCC
>DATINB010000372.1:0-2863 GCA_035474775.1 Luteimonas sp. | reverse complement strand
ACGAACTGATGGCGCAAAGCGCCCGCAGTGGGCTGACCATCGCGCAGATGATGTTCGAGAACGAGAAGACCTGGCGCAGCGCGGAGGAGATCCGCGCCGGGTTGCGCGAGATCTGGGCGGCCATGCAGGCCTGCGTGCAGCGCGGCATCCGCCAGGGCGGCACCCTGCCCGGCGGCCTGCGGGTGTCGCGGCGCGCACCGGCCCTGTACGCGGAGCTGTCGTCGCAACCCGAGGCGGCACTGCGCGACCCGCTCACCGTGCTCGACTGGGTCAACCTGTACGCGCTGGCGGTCAACGAGGAGAACGCCGCCGGCGGCCGCGTGGTCACCGCGCCGACCAATGGCGCGGCCGGCATCCTGCCCTCGGTGCTGCAGTACTACGACCGCTTCTGCGCCGACGCCGGGCGCCCGGGCGGCAACGAGCAGGGCATCTTCGACTTCCTGCTGACCGCCGCCGCGATCGGCATCCTGTACAAGGAAAACGCCTCGATCAGCGGCGCCGAGGTGGGCTGCCAGGGCGAGGTGGGCGTGGCCTGCTCGATGGCGGCAGGCGGCCTGACCGCCGCGCTCGGCGGCACCACCAGCCAGATCGAGAACGCCGCCGAGATCGGCATGGAGCACAACCTCGGCCTCACCTGCGATCCCATCGGCGGGCTGGTGCAGATCCCCTGCATCGAGCGCAACGCGATGGGCGCGGTCAAGGCGATCAACGCCTCGCGCATGGCTTTTCGCGGTGACGGCAAGCACAAGGTATCGCTGGACAAGGTCATCAAGACCATGCGCGACACCGGGCGCGACATGCAGGACAAGTACAAGGAAACCTCGCGCGGCGGGCTGGCGGTGAACGTCATCGAGTGCTGAGGCACCCGGTGGGGTGCGCCGGTCACGCGCCCGCGCCTGGCATGTGCGCACCGGACCCACCGGTTGCGCTGCGCGCAGGCGACTGACGGCTCCGGCCAGGCATCGTGTGCGGCAGCCCGGTCGGCGATGCCCGGGCGGTGCTCAGCCGGCGATGGCCAGCACGTCGTCCAGCAAGGCAGCGGCGGTGACGTCCGCACCGGCGCCGGGCCCCTGGATGATCAACGGCTGGTCGCGGTAGCGGTCGCTCCAGATGGCCACGCGGTTGTCGGTGCCGCGGCCGCCACGCAGTGCGTGCCCGGGCGGCAACGAGCGCAGCGCCACGCGGGCACCGTGGGCGTCGACGCGGCCCACCATGCGCAGCACGCAGCCGGCGCTGGCCGCCGCCTGGGCGCGAACCGCCAGGCCTGCGTCCAGGCCCGGCAAGACGGCCGCGAGCGCGGCGACCGGAGACGCCGAGAGTGCCGGCGTCAGCAGGGATTCGACCGCCACGTCATCGGTGTGCAGGTCGAACCCGGCGGCACGGGCCAGGATCAGCAGCTTGCGGCGGATGTCTTCACCGGACAGATCGCAGCGCGGGTCCGGCTCGGTGAACCCGCCGGTGGCCGCCGCGGCGACCAGCTCCGAGAACGGTACGCTGCCGTCGAACCGGTCGAACAGCCAGCCGAGCGAACCGGACAGCAGGCCGTCGACGGCATGGATGCGGTCGCCGCCGGCGATCAGCGCGCGTACGCAATGCAGCACCGGCAGCCCGGCGCCCACGGTTGCGCCGTCGCCATAGCGGCCGCCACCCCGCGCCGAGGCCTGCGTGATCGCGCCGGCGCGCACCAGGGGCCCACCGGCGCCGAGCTTGTTGGCGGTGACCACGTGGATCCCGCGCCCGAGCCATCCGGCGTGGCGCTCGGCGACCGCCTCGCTGGCGGTGGCATCGACGACCACGTCGCCGGGCTGCAGCCCGTCACCGACCGCCGAGGGAACGGCCTCGCGGGGGGCCGCGATGATCGCGGCAAGCCCCGCAGTCGCGTCGTCCCCCCCGGCTGCGTCGTGGCAGGCGCGCGAATTGGCCAGCCATGCGAACCGCGGAACGGCGTGGCCCATGGCACGCAGGCGTTCGCAGCGATCGACGAATGCACGCCCGACGGTGCCGGTGCCGAGCAGCGCGAGCCGCGGCGCCGGGGGGCGGACGCCCGCCGCGAGCGCCGGGCGCGCCGGGCCCGCCTGCGATGGGCTGCCGGGCGCCTGGGCCAGTACCGCGCTCATGCGTCGGCTCCCACGCCGAGAAGGCGTGCATCGCCCACGCCGGCCTCCGGCGCGCCCTGCGCGCGTTGCAGCGCTGCGTCGAGATCGGCCAGCAGGTCGCGCTGCGCCTCGATCCCGATCGACAGGCGCAGCAGGCCGTCGCCGATACCGGCCGCGGCACGCGCCGCAGGGGTCATGGCGGCGTGGGTCATGGTCGCCGGATGTGCCACCAGGCTTTCGACGCCACCCAGCGATTCGGCCAGGGTGAAGCAGTCCAGTCCTGCGACGAAGGCGCGTGCCGCCGGCTCACCGCCGTGCAGTTCGATGGCCAGCATCGCCCCTGGCCCGGACTGCTGGCGGAGCGCGACCGCATGCCCCGGGTGATGCGCCAGGCCCGGGAAATGCACGCAGGCCACCGCGGGGTGGGCCGCGAGGTGCGCGGCGATGGCGCCGGCGTTTTCAAGATGCACGCGCATGCGCGCATCCAGCGTGCGCAGCCCACGCAGGGTGAGGAACGAATCGAACGGGGCCCCGGTGAGGCCGAGCGCATTGGCCCACCAGCCGAACTGCGCATGCAGTTCGGGGGTGGCCGCGACCAGTGCCCCGCCCACCACGTCGCTGTGGCCGTTGATGTACTTGGTCGTGGAGTGCAGGACGGCATCGGCGCCGAATGCGATGGGCGTCTGCAGGGCCGGCGACAGGAAGGTGTTGTCGACCGCCACCAGTGCACCCGCCCGATGCGCGGCCTCGATCACGAAGCGCAGGTC
>DATINB010000371.1:0-3301 GCA_035474775.1 Luteimonas sp. | reverse complement strand
GTGTGCCTGGCCATGGCCGAGCGCGACCGCCTCGCCGCGCGCCTCGCCGACACGCACCTGCAACTCGAACACCTCTCGCGCATCGACAGCCTCACCGGCCTGGCAAACCGCCGCCAGTTCGACGAGCGCTTCGCCCTGGCGGTGAAGCGGTTGCAGCGGCAGGGGTCGCCGGTCGCGGTCATGTGCCTCGACCTCGATCACTTCAAGGCCATCAACGACGGCCATGGCCATGCCGCCGGTGATGCCGTTCTGAAGGCCTTCGCGGAGAGACTGTCGGCCAGCGTGCGGGAAACCGACCTTGCCGCCCGGCTCGGCGGGGACGAGTTCGTGATCCTGCTGGAGGATGCCTCCACCGATGCCGCCGAGACGGTCGCGCGCAGGGTGCTCGCGAGCATGGGCGACCTCATCGACGCCGGTGGTTCGTCGATCCGCGCGAGCGCCAGCATCGGCGCCGCGGTGGCCCATCGGCCCGGGGACGCGGCCGCCCTGATGGCCACCGCGGACGCGCTGCTGTACGCGGCCAAGCGCGCCGGCCGCAACCGCTTCCGGGTGTCGGCCGTGGACGATCCACGCGCGTCCGCGACCGCAAGCCCGGGCGCCCCACCCTGACGTCGGCACCCTGCCATCAGTTTATTGACGCTGCCGCGCCACGGCCGCAAGAATCGGGACTGGCATGGGGGCCCCGCCGCGCACGCTGCGCCCGTCTCCGAGCCTTCCGTTGCCTGGTGCAACCCCGGTGGAGAGACCGCAGTGCTGAGACGTGACTTCCTGACCCTGAGCGGCATCGGCCTGGGCGGGCTGATGGTGCCGTCGCTGTTCACGCGTGCGATCGCCGCGGAGGAGCTGGTGTCCACGCTCGACGTCGCGATGAAAAAATCGCTGGCGGACACCGCGCTGGGTGCCGCGCGCGAAGGCGGCGCCAGCTACTGCGACGTGCGCATCGGCCGCTACCTCCGCCAGTTCGTGATCACCCGCGAGGACAAGGTACAGAACGTGGTCAATACCGAGTCCACGGGGGTGGGCGTACGCGTCATCGCCGATGGCGCATGGGGCTTCGCCGCCACCAACGACCTGAGCGCGGAAGGCGTCGCGGGCGCCGCGCGCCAGGCCGCCGCCATCGCGAAGGCGAACGCGAAGGTGCAGGCTGCCCCGGTGCGCTTCGCCAAGGCCCCGGGCTACGGCGAGGTGTCCTGGCGCACGCCGCTGACCAAGAATGCGATGGAAGTGCCGCTGAAGGAGAAGGTCGACCTGCTGCTCGGCGTCAACGCGGCGGCGACCAACGCCGGTGCCAGCTTCGTCAACTCGATGCTGTTCCTGGTCAACGAGCAGAAGTACTTCGCGTCCACCGACGGCTCCTACATCGACCAGGACGTGCACCGGATCTGGGCGCCGCTGACGGTCACCGCCATCGACAAGGCCAGCGGCAAGTTCCGCACCCGCGAGGGCCTCTCCGCGCCGATGGGCATGGGCTTCGAATACCTCGATGGTGCTGCGTCCGGCAAGTTCCGGTCGCCGAACGGCGTCATCAACTACGGTCGCTCCTACGACATGCTCGAGGACGCGGTCGCCGCGGCGAAGCAGGCCCAGGAGAAGCTCAAGGCACCGTCGGTCAAGCCCGGCAAGTACGACCTGGTCCTGGATCCCTCGCACACCTGGCTGACCATCCACGAATCGGTCGGCCACCCGCTGGAACTCGACCGCGTGCTCGGTTACGAAGCCAACTACGCCGGCACCAGTTTCGCCACGCTCGACAAGCTGAAGGAGACGTTCCAGTACGGCAGCGACAAGGTCACCATCGTCGCCGACAAGACCCAGGCCGGCAGCCTGGGCGCGGTCGGCTACGACGACGAAGGCGTCAAGACCAAGCAGTGGGACCTGATCAAGGACGGCACCCTGGTCGACTACCAGACCATCCGCGACCAGGCGCACATCGTCGGCAAGACCGAATCCGACGGTTGCTGCTATGCCGATTCGTGGTCGAGCGTGCAGTTCCAGCGCATGGCCAACGTGTCGCTGGCCGCGGGCAAGGCCAAGCTGTCGGTCGCCGACATGATCAAGGACGTCGAGAACGGCATCTACATCGTCGGCGACGGGTCGTTCTCGATCGACCAGCAGCGCTACAACGCGCAGTTCGGCGGCCAGCTGTTCTACGAGATCAAGAACGGCGCCATCACCGGCATGCTCGAGGACGTGGCCTACCAGATCCGCACCCCCGAGTTCTGGAATGCCTGCGTCGGTGTCTGCGACCAGTCCGACTACCGCCTCGGCGGATCGTTCTTCGACGGCAAGGGCCAACCGGGCCAGGTGTCGGCGGTCTCGCACGGCTCCAGTACGGCGCGCTTCAACGGCATCAACGTCATCAACACCGCGCGCAACCTCGGTTGATCCCCTTCCCCGCCGCCGGCCCCGCCGTCGGTCCAGGCGCGCCGCGACCCACGCGCGCGCCCACCAGGAGCACTGATCCATGAGCATCCTCACCGAAGCGCAGGCGCGCGGCATCCTCGAGAAGGTGGTCGCGCTGTCGAAGGCCGACGAGTGCACCGCCTCGCTCACCGGGTCCACGCGTGGCAACATCCGCTTCGCCCTGAACGACGTGTCCACCAGCGGCATCGTCGACGACACCGAGCTCGGCGTGCAGGTGGCGTTCGGCAAGCGCGTGGGCACCGCCACCATCAACGTGTTCGACGACGCTTCGCTGGCACGCGTGGTGCGACGCGCCGAGGACCTGGCCAGGCTCGCGCCGGAGAATCCGGAATTCGTGCCGGCCATCGGCAAGCAGGCATACCGGCCGAGCAACACGTTCAGCGCGGCCACGGCCGCCATCACGCCGGAATTCCGCGCCAAGGTGGCCGCGGATTCCATCGGGCCGTGCCGGTCGCAGGGCCTGGTGGCCGCCGGCTTCCTGGAGGACAACCAGAGCTTCGTGGCCTTCGCCAACAGCAACGGCAACTTCGGCTACCAGACCGCGACCGGTGCCGATTACACCTGCACCGTGCGTACCGAGGACGGACGCGGATCCGGCTGGGTCGGCCGCAACGTGGGCGACATCGGCACCTTCGATGCCTCCCGCGACGTGCGCACCGCGATCCGCAAGGCGCAGGATTCGGCCGAGGCCAGGGCGCTGGAGCCGGGGAAGTACACCGTGATCCTCGAGCCACACGCGGCCGCCGGGCTGATCTCCTTCATGATGAATTTCTTCGACGCCCGCCAGGCCGACGAGGGCCGCAGCTTCCTGTCGAAGAAGGGCGGCGGCAACAAGCTCGGCGAGCAGGTCTACGACCCGCGCGTCAACATCGTCGCC
>DATINB010000370.1:0-3799 GCA_035474775.1 Luteimonas sp. | reverse complement strand
CGCGTCGGCGGGCAGCGCGTCCAGGCGCCCGCCGGCGAGTTCGATCACATACAGGCGCGCGCCGGATGCGGCCGCGGCCCCGGCACGCGTGGCGGTCACGCGTGCGAGCGGCGGGTTCCATGGATGGTCCGGGCACCAGTGCAAGCGGTAGCGGAAGCGATGCTCGTGGCCGGCGGCCAGGGCCTGCGCCGGGCGCCAGAACGCCACGATGTTGTCGTGGTACTCGTCCGCGGTGGGAATCTCGACCAGGTGCACCTCGCCGCGGCCCCAGTCGCCGACCGGCTCCACCCACGCGCTCGGTCGCCTTTCGTAACCGGCTTCGGCATCCAGGAAGTCGGCGAACGCGCGCTTGCGCTGCACCAGCCCGAACCCGCGTGGCGCGATGTCCTGGAACCCGCTGTGCTCGACCGTGGCCGGGTTGCGCAGCGGCCGCCACGCCTGCTCGCCCTGGCCGTTGAGCAGGGCCAGGCCATCCGAATCGTGGACCGCCGGGCGGAAGTCGTCGATTCCGACGCGATCGCCGGCATCGAACTCGAACATGCTGGTCAGCGGCGCGATGCCGGCGTTGCGCAGGGCCACGCGCGGGAACAGGCGCATGTCGACGTCGAACACGGTGTCGTCGCCGGGCACGATGGCGAACCGGAACGCCGCCGCGGCGCTCGGCGAATCGAGCAGTGCATGCACCACCACCGCATCGGCTGCCCGCGCCGGGCGCTCCAGCCAGAACGCCTTGAACAGCGGGAACTCCTCCGCACCCGGGTCACCACTGCCCAGTGCCAGGCCGCGCGCCGACAGCCCGTAGCCCAGCCCGCGGCCGACCGCGCGGAAATAGCTGGCGCCCAGGAACACGCAGAGTTCGTCGAAGTAGTCCGGGCGCTGGAACGCGGCGTGCAGGCGCAGGCCGGCGAAACCGAGTGCCGGGTCGTCCGGCGCGCGTGCGCGCTGGTCGTAAGTGAACATCTCGCGCCGGTAGGGGAGCAACTCGGCGCGGCCATCGGCCACCACCGACACCGTCACCCGGTCCTTGAACAGGAACCCGCGGTGGAAGAACTGCGCCTGGAACGGCAGGCCGTCGCCGCGCCACAACGCCTGGTCGGGTCGGTACCGGTAGTCGCGGTAGGCGTCGTAGCCGATCGATGCGAGCCACGGCGGCAGGGTCCGGTCCGGCGCCACGAAGGCAGCGGACGCCGCCGCCCGCGCCAGCCCGGGGACGGTGCCGGCATCGAATGCAGTCGCCGACGGACGCGGGTCGGCCGCGCGTGCGCGCGCGGGGCCCAGCCAGGCGAGCAGCGGCAGTGCTGCGCCTGCGCCGAGAAGGGTTCTGCGATGCACCAACGCCACCTCGCGCGCGGAAGTCAGCCGGCACTATACGAGGCGCACGCACCCGTCGCGCCGTACATCGCCCTGCCACGGCCGCCGGCGCCCTCGCGCGGCTATGCCGCCGGCGAACGCCCGGGTCGCAACCCGCTGGCGTTCCAACCCGAGCCCTCGCGCTGCGCCTTGCGGATCTGCGCCTCGACCGCAGCGATCGCTGTCATGTTCACTACCCGGCGTGGCGTCGAGGTGGGCGTCAGCACGTGCGCCGGTGCGGAGATGCCCATCAGGATCGGCCCGATGGCCACGCCGTCGGTCATCACCCGCACCATGTTGTAGGTGATGTTGGCGGCATCCAGGTTGGGCATCACGAACAGGTTCGGCCGGCCCGCGAGCGTGGTGTTGGGCATGATGCGCCGGCGCAGCACGTCGTCCCACGCCGTGTCGGCCATCATCTCGCCGTCGACTTCGAGCTTCGGGTTGCGCTGTTGCAGGATCTCGCGGACGCGGCGCATCTTGGCCGCCGACGCGTTGTCGTGGCTGCCGAAATTGGAATGCGACAGCAGCGCCACCTTCGGCTCGATGCCGAACAGCTTCAGCCGGTAGGTGCCCTGCAGCGTGCTCTCGGCGATCTGTTCCGCGGAGGGATCGAGCTGCACGTGGGTATCCAGGAAGAACCAGATGCCCCGGTCGTTGATGACGCCGGTCATCGCCGAGGTGCTCTGCACCCCCGGGTCCAGCGGCAGCACGCTGCGGATGTAACCGAGCTTCTTGTGGAAGCGGCCGACCAGGCCCGAGATCATCGCGTCGGCCTCGCCACGCTGCACCATCAGCGCCGCGATCAGCGTCGGCCGCGAGCGCAGCAGGTTCTTGGCGGAGTCGGGGGTCACTCCGCGACGCTCGGTGAGCGCGTGGTACTGCTGCCAGTACTCGTGGTAGCGCGGGTCGTCGTTGATGTTGGTGAGCTCGAAATCCTCGCCCTCGCGCAGCCGCAGCCCCAGCCGCTGGATGCGCGCCTCGATGACGTCCGGGCGGCCGATCTGGATCGGCCGCGCCAGTTGCTCGTCGACCACCGTCTGCACCGCGCGCAGCACCTGCTCCTCCTCGCCCTCGGCGTAGACCACGCGCTGCCGGTCGGCCCGCGCGCGGTCGTACACCGGCTTCATCATCAACCCGGAGCGGTGGATGAACTGGCCCAGCTTCTCGCGGTAGGCGTCCATGTCGTGGATCGGGCGCAGCGCGATGCCCGACTCCATCGCCGCCTTGGCCACGCACGGCGCCAGCATGGTCAGCAGGCGCGGGTCGAACGGACGCGGGATGATGTAGTGGGCGCCGAACACCGGGACCTCGCCGCCATACGCACTGCCGAGGTCCGACGATTCGCGCTTGGCCAACGCCGCGATGGCGCGCACGCAGGCCAGCTTCATGGCCTCGTTGATGCCGGTGGCGCCGACGTCGAGCGCACCGCGGAAGATGTACGGGAAGCAGAGCGCGTTGTTGACCTGGTTCGGGTAGTCCGAGCGGCCGGTGGCGATGATGCAGTCGGGGCGCACGGCCAGCGCCGCTTCCGGCAGGATCTCCGGGTAGGGATTGGCCAGCGCCAGGATGATCGGCCGCGCCGCCATGGTCTCCACCATCGCCGGCGTCAGCACGCCGCCGGCGGAGAGGCCGAGGAAGATGTCGGCGCCGACGCAGATGTCGGCGAGCGTGCGCTTGGCGGTGTCGCGCGCGTAGCGCGCCTTGTCGGGGTCGAGCCCCGGACGCCCGCTGTACAGCACGCCGTCGCGGTCCACCGCCAGGATGTTGTCCGGCTTCAGGCCGAGCGCCACCAGCATGTCGAGGCAGGCGATGCCGGCGGCCCCGGCGCCGGCGGTGGCCAGGACCACCTCGCCGATCGGCTTGCCGACCACTTCGAGCGCGTTGATGATCGCGGCGCCGACGATGATCGCGGTGCCGTGCTGGTCGTCGTGGAACACCGGGATGTTCATCCGCTCGCGCAGCTTGCGCTCGACGATGAAGCACTCCGGCGCCTTGATGTCCTCCAGGTTGATGCCGCCGAAGGTGGGCTCGAGGCTGGCGATGATGTCCACCAGCCTGTCGGGGTCGCGCTCGTCGACCTCGATGTCGAACACGTCGATGCCGGCGAATTTCTGGAACAGCACGCCCTTGCCCTCCATCACCGGCTTGCCGGCGAGCGGGCCGATGTCGCCCAGGCCCAGCACCGCGGTGCCGTTGGTGATCACCGCCACCAGGTTGGCGCGCGCGGTCAGCGTGCTGGCCGCGTTCGGGTCCGCCACGATCGCCTCGCAGGCGTAGGCCACGCCCGGCGAGTACGCCAGCGCCAGGTCGCGTTGGGTGACCATCGGCTTGGTGGCCGAGACCTTGATCTTCCCGAACGGCGGCAGGCGGTGATAGTCGAGCGCGGCCTCCCGGAACTCGTCCGCCGGCGTCGAGTCATCCGGCGGCGTCACGGAAACGGGCGTCG
>DATINB010000369.1:0-4330 GCA_035474775.1 Luteimonas sp. | reverse complement strand
GGCCTCTGGGAGCCGCAGCGGTCAGTGCGTCCACGGCTTGTGGCCCATGGCCACCCGCACCGCGCGCACGCCGGGCTGGGCGCGCAGCAGGTCCAGCAGGTCGCCATCCACGCGGACAGCATGGCGGCGGTCCAGGTCCAGGGTGCCGGCGGCGCCGCCGGTCACCAGCAGGTCGTAACGCAACGGGGTCGGTCCCGGCCGGAAACCGGCCAGCAGCGCGTCCACGCGATCCAGGAGGCCCGGCATGCGCAGGTCGAGGCGGAGCGACAGCCGTTGTGCGGATTGCTGGCAGACCTGGTGGAAATCCCAGCAGCGCTTCGCGCGCAACGAAAAGCCGCCGCTGAATTCGTCCTCGCGCAGGCCACCCTCGACGATCAGGATGCGGTCACGGGTCAGCAGCGCCGCGTGCTGGAACCAGGCCTCGGCGAAGAACGCGCATTCGATGCGGCCGCGCCCGTCCTCGAGCTGCACGAACGCCTGCGAATCGCCGCGCTTGCGCATGCCCATCACCTGGCCGGCGATGACCACCGTGGCCTCCTGGCGCCAGTTGCCGCGGCCTTCGCGACCCGCCTGCTGGCCCTGCATGCCCTGTTCCCAGAGGCTGTCCAGTTGCCCGAGGTCGTGGCCCACCAGCGCCTGCAGTTCATCGCGGTGCGGATCGAGTGGATGACCGCTCAGGTAGTGGCCCAGGGTGTCGCGCTCGCCGGCAAGCCGGCGTGCGAGCGGCCATTCGTCGGCCTCCGGCAGGGCGATGCGCGCGCCGGATGCCGGCTCGGCGAAGCCCCCGGACAGCGGGCCTCCGAACAGGCTGGTCTGCCCGGCATCGTGTTCGCGCGCCAGCTGTTCGGTGGCCTTGACCACTTCCGGCAGCTGCAGCATCAGCGAGGCGCGGTTGCGGCCGAGGGCATCCAGTGCCCCGGCGTGCACGAGCGCCTCCAGGGTGCGCCGGTTGAGCTTCGACGAGCCCACGCGCCGGCAGAAGTCGAGCAGGTCCGCGTAGGGCCCGCCGGTCGCGCGTTCGGCGGCGATCGCCTCGCAGGCGCCCTGGCCGACGCCTTTCACGGCGCCCAGCCCGTAGCGGATGGTGCGCGGATCGATCGCCTCGAACAGGTAGCCGGATGCGTTGACGTCGGGCGGCAGCATGTCCAGCGACAGTGCGCGCGCCTCCTCCAGGAACCCGACCACCTTCTCGGTGTTGTCCATGTCCGACGACAGCACCGCCGCCATGAATTCTGCCGGGTAGTGCACCTTCAGCCAGGCGGTCTGGTAGGCGACCAGGGCGTAGGCGGCGGAGTGCGACTTGTTGAAGCCGTACTCGGCGAACTTCTCCATGAGGTCGAAGATCTGCGTGGCGACGCGCGGGTCCACCCCGCGCTCGCCGGCGCCGGCCTCGAACTTGGCCCGCTCCTTGGCCATCTCCTCGGGCTTCTTCTTGCCCATGGCGCGGCGCAGCAGGTCGGCGCCACCGAGCGAATAGCCCGACAGTTCCTGGGCGATCTGCATCACCTGTTCCTGGTACACGATCACGCCGTACGTCGGCTTCAGCACGGTTTCCAGCGCAGGATGCGGGTAGCTGACGTCGGCACGGCCGTGCTTGCGGTCGACCCAGTCGCGGTCCATGCCGGAGCCCAACGGGCCCGGCCGGAACAGCGCGGCCAGCGCGATGATGTCCTCGAAGGTGTCGGGCCTGGCGCGCTTGAGCAACTCGCGCATGCCGCGCGACTCGAACTGGAACACCGCCACCGACGCGCCCCGCGCGAACAGCGCGTAGGTCGCCGGGTCGTCCAGCGGCAGCGCGGTGATGTCGAGCGCGGGCTCGCCGGTGGAGGCGCGACGCAGGTTGATGGCCTTGACCGCCCAGTCGATGATGGTCAGCGTGCGCAGCCCGAGGAAGTCGAACTTCACCAGTCCGACGGCTTCCACGTCGTCCTTGTCGAACTGCGTGACCGGGTTGCGGCCATGCCCGTGGCCATCGTGCTCGGCGTAGAGCGGGCAGAAGTCCGACAGCGGCGATGGTGCGATCACCACGCCGCCGGCGTGCTTGCCGGCGTTGCGGGTGATGTCCTCCAGCTGCAGCGCGAGGTCGAGCAGGTCGCGGACGTCGTCTTCCTCCGCGTAGCGCTGGATGAGGTCGGCGCTCGCCAGCTCCGGATTGGCGCGTGCCTTGGCCGAACGGCCGAGCGCGTCGTCCAGGCACACCCCAAGCGTCAGCGGCACCAGCTTGGCGATGCTGTCCACGAATCCATAGGGGTAGCCGAGCACGCGGCCGACATCGCGCACCACCGCCTTCGCCGCCATGGTGCCGTAGGTGATGATCTGGCTGACGCGGTCGCGGCCGTATTTCGCCGCCACGTAGTCGATGACCTCGTCGCGACGGTCCATGCAGAAGTCGATGTCGAAGTCGGGCAGCGATACGCGCTCGGGATTGAGGAAGCGCTCGAACAGGAGGTCGTAGGGCAGCGGATCGAGGTCGGTGATGCCCATCGCCCAGGCCACCAGAGAACCGGCACCCGACCCGCGCCCGGGACCGACCGGGATCCCGTGATCCTTGGCCCAGTTGATGAAGTCGGCCACGATCAGGAAGTAGCCCGGAAAGCCCATGGCGATGATGACGTCGAGCTCGGTCGCCAGGCGCGATTCGTAGGTGGCCAGCGTGCGTCCGCCGGACGGCGCGTCGCGCGCCAGCCGTCGCGCCAGTCCGTCGCGCGCCTCGCTGCGGATCCAGCTCTCCAGCGTATGCGCGCCCGGCACCGGGAACGCCGGTAGGTAGGTCCGCCCGAGTTCCAGCTCGAAATTGCAGCGGCGCGCGAGGTCCACGGCGTTGTCGATGGCGTCCGGCACGTCCTCGAACAACGCCGCCATGTCCTCCGACGACTTGAGGTACTGCTGGGCGGTGTAGTCATGCGGTCGCTTGGGATCGTCCAGCACCCGTCCGGAGGCGATGCAGGTGCGTGCCTCGTGGGCATCGAAGCCGTCCGCATCGAGGAAGCGCACTTCGTTGCCGGCCACGACCGGCACGCCGCGCGCGGCACTGGCGTGCAGGGCGAAGGCATTGAACGCCGGTTCGTCGGCGAAGCCGCAGCGGCCCACCGTGAGGTGCAGGCCGTCGCGGAAGATCGCGCGCCAGTCACCGACCCAGCGCTCGGCGAGGTCGTGCTTGCCGCCGGCCACCATGCGCCCGAGCACGCTCTGGCGCCCGGCCAGCGCGAACAGCCCGTCGCTGCCGTCGCGCAGCCAGTCGGGGCGCACCACCACGCCATCGTGGCGTTGCCCCTCCATCCACGCGCGCGTCAGCAGGCGCGAGAGGGCGAGATAGCCCTCGCGGTCGCGGCAGAGCAGGGTCAGCATCCACGGCGGTTCGTTGCCGTCGGCCACGCACAGGTCGGCGCCGGCGATCGGCTTGATGCCGGCCGCCTCCGCCGCACGGTAGAACTTGACCAGCGCGAACAGGTTGTTGCGGTCGGTGATCGCCACCGACGGCTGGCCCAGCTGCACGCTGCGGGCGACGAGTTCCGGGATGCGGATCGTCGAATCGGCGAGCGAATATTCGCTGTGCAGGTTGAGGTGGACGAAGCGAGGGGACATCGGCGGGCCGGGCAGACGACAGGCAGGTTAGGCCGGCCCCGGGGTGCGGACAAGGCTTGACATGCACGGTGCGGCCGGCGATTGCGCCACCCGCGAGGGTCAGGCGGCGGCCGGTTCCAGGGCGCGGGCGTCCCCCGCGGAGGCATCGAACAGGTCGCCGCATTCCGCGGCACGCACCGGTGCGAAGCTGCGCCGGTGCAGGGCGCAGGGCCCGTGCAGCCGCAGTGCGGCCAGGTGCGCCGGCGTGCAGTAGCCCTTGTGGGCGTCGAACCCGTATTGCGGATGCCGCCCGTGCAGCTCGACCATCAGCCGGTCACGGGTCACCTTGGCCAGGATCGAGGCGGCCATGATGCTGCGATCGCGTGCGTCGCCGCCGATCCAGGCCTCGGCCGGGCAGGGCAGGTCCCGCGGCAGCGCATTGCCATCGATGCGGGCGATGTCGGTCGCGTGGCGCACGGCCTCCAGCGCGCGGCGCATGCCCTGCATGGTGGCCTGGAAGATGTTGATGCGGTCGATCTCCTCGACCTCCACGACGACCACGTGCCAGGCCAGCGCACGGGCGACGATGCGCTTGTACAGCTGCTCGCGGCGGGCGCCGCACAGCTGCTTGGAGTCCGCGAGGCCGTTGATGCGCGGCCGTGCGGCATCGAACACCACCGCCGCGACGACCACCGGCCCGGCCAGCGGGCCTCGCCCGGCCTCGTCGACGCCGGCCACGCGCCGCGCCGCCGCGATCGCTGGCGGG
>DATINB010000368.1:0-3269 GCA_035474775.1 Luteimonas sp. | reverse complement strand
TGGCCGCGCAGCAGCTGCTGTCGCGCAGCGGCGGCGGGGTGCTGTCCTCGGCGCTGGCGCCATTGCAATCGCGCATCGAGAAGCTGCTGACCGAGCACGCCGCCGGCAAGCGCTGGCCGGTGGAGCGCGTGCGGGTCATTCCGCACCGCACCCGGCGCATGGACGAGCACGTGTTCCGCACCGTGTGCTCGGCGGTCCTGGAGCGCAAGCGCATCGCCTTCGAGTACCGCGCGCGCTCCACCGACGAGAAGACCCGGCGCACGGTGTCGCCGCAGCGCATCACCCACTACCGCGACAACTGGTACCTGGACGGCTGGGACCACGACCGCGAGGCGCTGCGCAGCTTCTCGGTCGACCGCATCTCCGGCGCGCGGATGCTCGACGGCGCCGCCAGCGACATCGAGGATGCCGAACTCGACCGCCACCTGGCCGGCAGCTACGGCATCTTCTCCGGCCCACCCAAGGGCGTGGCCACCATCGTGTTCAGCGCCAAGGCCGCGCGCTGGGTGGCCGACGAGCACTGGCACTCGCAGCAGCAGGGCAAGTACCTGGCCGATGGCCGCTACGAGCTCAAGGTGCCTTACAGCGCTGCGCGCGAATTGCTGATGGACGTGCTGCACTACGGCAGCGACGCCGAGATCCTCGAGCCGCAGTCGCTGCGCGAGCAGGCGCGCGCGCTGTTGTCGCTCGCGCTGTCGAACTACGAACGCTGAGCGCGTGACCGGCGCGCAGGCCCGGCCGATCGCCGGCCGCGAACGGGTGGCGCTGGGCCTGGGTGCCGGCGGCGCGCGCGGGTTGGCGCAGATCGGGGTCATCGAGGCGCTGGAGGCGCGCGGCTTCCAGATCGTCGCCATCGCCGGTGCGTCCAGCGGGGCGCTGGTGGGTGGCGTGCACGCAGCCGGCAAGCTCGCCGAGTTCCGCGATGCGATCAGCGGCATGGGCCGCGGCGCGTTCGTGCGCCTGCTGGATCCGGTGGTCGGGCGGCCTGCCGTCATCGCCGGGCGGCGGCTGGTCGACGCGATGCGCGAAGTGGTCGGCGACCCGCTGATCGAAACTCTGCCCGTGGCGTTCACCGCGGTGGCCGTGGACATGGAGCGCCAGCGCGAAGTCTGGCTCCGCGAGGGACTGCTCTGGGATGCGTTGCGTGCGTCCTTCGCGGTACCCGGGCTGTTCACGCCGCACGTCGTGCATGGTCGCCCACTGGTGGACGGCGGCCTGCTGGCGCCGCTGCCGATCACCGCCACGCGGCTGTCGGATGCCCACCGGCTGGTCGCCGTGGACATGCATGGCTGGCCACGGCATCCACCCGGATCGCCGGCGCTGCGGATGGATCCGTCCACCGGGCATGCGGGCAATGGCCGGCTGGCACGGTGGCTCGACCGCAGACTGGGCAACGATTCGGAGGAAATCGGATTCGCCGAGACCATGGCGCGCGCGCTGGACACCATGCAGGCGCAGATCGCGCGCGTGCAGCTGGCACTGGATCCGCCGGAGCTGTTGATCCGGATCCCCCGTGATGCCTGCCAGTTCTACGAATTCTGGCGTGCGCGCGAATTGATCGAGATCGGCAGGGTCGAGGCCGAGCGGGCCATGGACTTGGCCGGCTACTGAGCCTTGCCAGCGACGCCGGCGGCCTGCACGTCCGCCCTCAGGGGCGGCGGGGTGGCGCGAACCCGAGCCGCCCGACCTGCGCCCGCACCTGCGGGACGCGCCGCAGCTTGTCGGTGTTGACGCCGTGGGCCGCGATGCGTCCCTCGAGCTCGCGGTACTGCGCGCCGCTCACGTCCGGCGACCTCGCGAAGATCCACGCAAGGTCGCGCTCGGGGTACTGCAACAGCGCCCACGCGCCGTCCGGCGCCACCTCCAGGATACGCAGGCGCGTCGGGATGACCCGGTAGTAGCGGATCTTCCACAAGCGGTTGCCGCTTCCGGGCTCGACTTCGGCCACCGCGCGCCGTGTCTCCACCGGCTCGTCGAACCCCTCGCGCGCGCTGTACAGCACGTCGATGCGCCCATCGGCCCCGGGCGTGTAGGTGACGGTACTGGCCACGTGGCCGCGCTCGGCGAAGTTCGGCACGTGCGCGATCACGTGCCACCGGCCCATCAATGCCTCCAGCGCCAGCGGCGCGGGCGGGGCCTCCACCGGCGAACGGCTCGCGCAGCCCGCGAGCGAGGCCATCGCCACGATGGCGAGGGACCGGAGCGCGAGGGTCCAGCGGGATGGCGGGTGGGTCTGCATGGGGTCCTCGTGACCGGGGCGGAGGGTGGGCAAGCGGGGGCGAAGGTCGCGTCAAGGCGGGTCGCAGCCAGTGCGACGGCCGCGGCGGACGCTGCCGGCACGCCATCGTGGAGTGCCGTCATGACCATCCGTAGCACCCACCTGTCCGAACCGCAGGCGGCACGCCGCGCCGGGCCACAGGGTGACAGTTCGGCACGGCTCCGGCATGCGCTGGCAGGTGCCGGCGGGCTCGCGGTCGTGGCCATGCTGTCGCTGCCGGGCGCGCGCAGCATCAGCGACACGTTCGGCTGGACGCCGCTGTGGTTGCTGGCGTGGCCCACGGTGGGCTGGCTGGCGCTGTGGCTGCTGCGCGACCGCAGCGACCGAGGCCCGCGCATGCCCGCCACCGCTGGCCGCCGCATGGCGCACCGGGTACCGGCACGGTGGCATCCGCGGCCCGCGAGCCCCGGCCCCCTGGCGCGCCGGGATCGCGCCGCCTGACCCGGGCCGCGCGCCGGCGGCGCCAGGGGGCTGTGCTAGCGTTGCCGGCCTTTGCACACCACCGGGACGCTGCATGTCGAAGTCGCCGCACATCGCCCTGCTGGCCGCCGTCATCGCCGGCACCGCGTTCCAGGTTGCCGCCCGCACCGAGGACGCCGACGTGCCAGACCCCCATCAATGGCTGGAAGCCGTGGAGGACCCCAAGGCGCTGGCCTGGGTCCGCGAGCGCAATGCCGAGGCCGAGTCCGAGATCGCGTCCGGCGCCGGCTTCCGCAAGCTCGAGGCGGACATCCTCGCCATCCTCGACTCCGACGCCAAGATCCCGGCTGTGGAGAAGATCGGCGCGCACTACTACAACTTCTGGAAGGATGCCGGCCACGAGCGCGGCATCTGGCGCCGCACCACGCTGGACGAGTACCGCAAGCCCGCACCCGCCTGGGAGACCGTGCTCGACCTCGACGCGCTGAACCGGGCCGAGGGCGAGAACTGGGTGTGGCATGGCGCCGAGTGCCTGCGCCCGGACTACACGCGGTGCCTGGTCGCCCTGTCG
>DATINB010000367.1:0-6159 GCA_035474775.1 Luteimonas sp. | reverse complement strand
TGGCTGATGTCGAAGCACTCGATGCGGTTGGCCAGCTGCTCCATGCCCAGCAGCGTGCGCAGCGATTCCGCACGCGCGTCCTGTGCGGCCTGGCTGGTCATGGCGGTGGCCAGCGACATCTCCGCGTTGCGGCGCGCCATGTCCAGGTACCCGGCGCGCTCGCCGCGCACGCTGCACTTGATCACCACGCGGCGCCCGGCGGCCAGGCTGAAGGCCTCCTGCAGCAGCTCGATGTCCTCGATCTCGCGGTCCAGCACGATCTCGCGCGGCGGCACCTGCTCGCCGTAGTACTGCGAGACGAACGCGCTCAGCACCTCGGCCGGGTTGTCGGCGCCGTTGGTCTTCGGGAAGAACGCGCGCGTACCGAGGTTGCGGCCGTCGCGGAAGGCCAGCATCAGCACGCAGGCGTGGCTGCCCTGCATGGCCACCGCCAGGACGTCGAGGTCCGCGGCGTTGCCGTCCACGTACTGCCGCGCCTGCATCTTGCGCAGCGTGCCGAGCGTGTCGCGCAGGCGCGCGGCCTGTTCGAAATCCAGGCGCTCGGCGGCGGCTTCCATCGACTGCCCGAGCTCGACGCTGAGCTCGTCGCTGCGGCCGCCGAGGAACAGCGCCACGCGGCGCACCGAGTCGTCGTACTCGCGCGGGTCGACCAGGTTGACGCAGGGCGCCGTGCAGCGCCCGATCTGGTACTGCAGGCACGGCCGCGAGCGGTTGCGGAACACGCTGTCCTCGCAGCTGCGCAGCTTGAACAGCTTGTGCAGCAGGTTGAGCGTCTCGCGCACCGCGGTCACGCCCGGGTACGGGCCGAAGTAGCGCCCAGGCTGGCTGCGTGGACCGCGGTGCATGACGATGCGCGGCCATTCGTCGGCGGTGAGCAGCACGTAGGGGTAACTCTTGTCGTCGCGCAGCAGCACGTTGTAACGCGGCAGCAGCGACTTGATCAGCTGGTTCTCGAGCAGCAGCGCCTCGGCCTCGGTGCGGGTGACCGTGACCTCCATGCGCGCCACCTGCGACAGCATGACCATGGTACGGGTGGGTTTCGGCGTGGCGCCGAAATAGCTGGCCACGCGGTTGCGCAGCACGCCGGCCTTGCCGACGTAGAGCACGCTGTCGTCGGCGGCGTACATGCGGTACACGCCGGGCGCGTTGCTCAACGTCCGGACGAAGGCCTTGCCGTCGAACGTGCCGCCACCGCCTGCCGCAGGGTCGCCCGGGGTGGTGCCCTTCCGACTCATTCGCCGATGGGGACGTGGCGCAGCGCGCCGTCCTTGGTGTCCAGGCGCAGCACGGCGTGTGCATCGGTGTCGGCGATCCACACCACGCCATCGGCCACCGCCAGCCCACAGGGCCCGTGCAGGCGCTGCGGCAACGGGAAGGTGGTGAGCTCGCCGCCGCCCAGGCGCAGGCAGCGCAGCGTGTCGTTGCCGGTGTCGGCGACCCACAGCAGCGGCGAATCCGGGTCCAGCGCGATCGCCTGCGGCTGCTGCAGCATGGCGTTGGCGCGCGCACCGTCGGCCTGCCCGAAGTGCCACGGGTCCTGCCCGACCAGCGTGGACACCTGGCCGCTGCGTGCGTTCACCGTGCGGATGGCCGAGCCACTGCTGTCGCATACGTAGACCATCTGCTGGATGCTGGCCAGCGCCACCGGCTCGGCGAAGGCCGCATGGGTGCCGACGCCATCGGTGACCGCCAGTGCGCCGGAGCCGGCCACCAGCTCCAGCGCCGGTGTGCCCAGGTCGTACTTCCACAACTTGTTGTCGCCGCTGGTGGCGATGTACATCGAGCCCGATGCCAGGGCCACCGCACGCGGCTGGTCCAGGGCCACCGAGCGCGGATCGCCGATCGGGCCCTGCCGCGGCTGGCCGGGACGCCCGGCCCCGCAGATGGTGTCGATGTCGCCGCTGCGCAGGTGGATGCGGCGCACCGCGTGGTTGCCGCTGTCGGCGACGTACAGCGTGTCGCGCTGCACGCTGATGCCATGCGGGCGGTTGAACGCCGCGAGCTCCATGGGGCCGTCGATGAAGCCCGGGCCGCCGCTGCCGAACTGGCGCAGCACGCGCCCACCGTGGTCGCACTCGAGGATGCGGTGGTGGCCGCTGTCGGCGATGTACAGGTAGTGCCCGGACAGTGCGATGCCGATCGGAAAGCGCAGCGGCAGCATCGGCTCGCCGTTGCGACGCAGTTCGATGGGATCGAGCGCGCGCGACTGCGGCACGATCTCGTCGTGCAGCTCGCCGACGCGGGCGTCGAGCTCGCGCAGCGGGCCGTCGCCGACGATGCGGTCGCGCACCTGGCCGTCGCCGTCGAGCAGCACCACCGTGGGCCAGGCCTCGATGCCGTAGTGCTGCCACAGCGTCCAGTCGGCGTCGTGGGCGATGGGGAATTCGTAGCGCTGGCGGTTGACGCGCTTGAACACGCGGCGCGGATCGCGCTCGTTCTCGAACCGCGGCACGTGCACCGCCACCACGTTGAGGCGCCCGCCATGGCGCGCGCGCAGCGTGGCCAGGTCGTTGAGGCGCTGCATGGACCACGACGAGCCGGCGTTCACGAACGCGATGGCGCACACCTTGCCGCGCAGCTGCGCCATGCGCAGCGGCTCGGTCAGGTTCAGCCAGTCGAGCGTTGGCGGAAACTCGGGGGCGGGCGTGGGGTCCATCGGGTCCGTCTTGGGGCCGGTGACGGATTATGCCGTCAAACCGCCGCCAACCTGTGTTCCGCGCGCGCCAGGTCCTCGGGGGTGTCCACGCCCGGCGGGAACGGCTCCGGGGTGAGCGCAACGGCGATGCGATGACCGTGTTCCAGCGCGCGCAACTGTTCCAGCGCCTCGACCTGCTCCAGCGGCGTCGGCGGCAGCGCCGCGAACGCACGCAGGAACCCGGCGCGGTAGCCGTAGATGCCGATGTGGCGCAGCCAGTGCCCGCCCGCGGGCAGCGTGCTGCGATCCTGCGCGAACGCGTCACGCGGCCACGGCAGCGGCGCGCGGCTGAAGTACAGCGCGTGCCCGTCGAGTCCGCGCACCAGCTTGACCACGTTGGGATCGAACAGGGTTTCGACGTCGTCGACAGCTGCCGCCAGCGTGCTCATCGGCGCATCGCCCGCGGCCAGCGCGGCCGCCACCGCGCGGATGCCGGCCGCCGGCGCGAATGGCTCGTCGCCCTGCAGGTTGACCACCACGGTGTCGTCGGACCAGCCGGCGATGCCGGCGCATTCGGCCAGGCGGTCGGAGCCGGATGCATGCGCGGTGGAGGTCATCGCCACGCGCACGCCGGCGCCATCGAGGGCGCGCGCGATGCGGTCGTCGTCCGCCGCCACCCAGACCTCGCGGGCACCGGCAGCCAGCGCGCGGCGCGCCACGTGCAGCACCAGCGGCTCGCCGGCCAGCAGCCGCAACGGCTTGCCCGGCAGGCGGCTGGCGGCGTAGCGCGCGGGAATGGCGACCACGAAATCGAGGTGACTCATCGGCGCGCGCCAGCCGGTCGGGGGTGTCGCCGCGCGCGGGCCGCGGGCAGCAGGCACGGGCTCATGCCGAGGGATCCGTGCGGCGCAGCTGCCCGACACGATCCAGCAGCGCGACCCAGAACGCCTCCGGCAACTCGGCGCGGATCGGTACCGTGTAGTGCCGCGCGGTGGCGAACGCCGCGCACTTCACCGCGTCCTTGGCGGTCATCAGCACCGGCAGGTCGCTGCCGAAGCGCAGGTCGGCCTCCACGTACGCGTGGTGGTCCTCGAACGCGTGCGGCACCACCGCGATGCCCAGCGCACGCAGCATGGTGAAGAAGCGTTCCGGATCGCCGATGCCGGCGACCGCATGCACGCGCTGGCCCGCGAAATCGGCCAATGGCCGGGGGCGCCCGCCGACCAGCGGCAACGCGGGCTCGGGCTGCAGCCACATCGGCCACTCGCCGAAGCCGGCACTGAGCGCCGGATCACTGCCGGCGTTGAGCACGCGGAAATCGCAGCGCTCGCCGCGCGCGGCCGGTTCGCGCAGCGGCCCTGCGGGCAGCAACCGCCCGTTGCCGTAGCGGCGGCGGCCGTCGATCACCTCGATCTCCACGTCGCGGCGCAGGCGATAGTGCTGCAGGCCGTCGTCGCAGACCACGATGTCGCAGCCGGCGCCGGCCAGCGCGCGTGCCGCGGCCACGCGGTCGCGGTCGACCCGCACCCGCGCGCCGGTGCGCGTCGCCAGCAGCACCGGCTCGTCGCCACCCACGCCGGCCGCCGTGCTGGCGTCGACCCAGAGCGCGGCGCCGGGCTCGCGGCCATAGCCGCGGCTGGCGATGCCGGGGTTCCAGCCGGCGGCACGCAGCCGTTCCACCAGCGCGATCGCCAGCGGCGTCTTGCCGCTGCCGCCGGCGATCAGGTTGCCGACCACCACCACCGGCACCGGCACCGACGGGCGGCGCAGCATGCCGCGCCGGTACAGCGCGCGACGCAGCGCGGTGACCCGGCCGTACACCGAGGCCAGCGCGCGCGCGTGCAACGGCGCCGCGCCGGCGCCGAACCAGTACCCGGGCGGTGACGGCAGGCGACGACTCATGACGACTCGCGGAACTGCATGCGGTGCAGGCGTGCATACAGGCCATCGCGCGCCACCAGTTCGGCATGGGTGCCCTGCTCGACCAGGCGGCCCTGGTCCAGTACCAGCACCTGGTCGGCGTGCTCGATGGTCGACAACCGGTGCGCGATCACCAGCGTGGTGCGGTCCGGCATCAGGGTGTTGAGCGCGTCCTGCACCAGCTGCTCGGACTCGGTGTCGAGCGAGGCGGTGGCCTCGTCGAGGATCAGGATCGGGGCGTCCTTCAGCATGGCGCGCGCGATCGCCACGCGCTGGCGCTGGCCGCCGGACAGGCGCCCGCCGCGGCTGCCGATGCCGCTGTGCATGCCCTGCGGCAGGCGCTCCACGAACTCCAGCGCATTGGCGCCGCCGACCGCCGCGGCCAGCTGCTCGGGCGTGGCACCGGCCATCTCGCCATAGGCGACGTTGGCGGCCACGGTGTCGTCGAACAGCATCACCTGCTGGCCGACCAGCGCGATCTGCCGGCGCAGGTCGGTGAGCCGGTAGTCGTGCAGCGGCCGACCGTCGAGCAGGATGCTGCCGCCATCGGGCTCGTAGAAGCGCGGGATCAGCTTGATCAGCGTGGACTTGCCGCTGCCGGAGCGCCCGACGATGGCGGTGACCGTGCCCGGCCGCGCGGTGAAGCTCACCTCGTGCAGCGCCGGCGTGTCCTGGCCCGGATAGCGCGCGGTCACCGCGCGGAACTCGACCTCGCCACGTGCACGCTGCAGCGGCTGCGCGCCGGTGTCGCGTTCCTCTTCGGCATCGAGCACCAGGAACAGGCGCTGTGCGGAGGCCACGCCCCGTTGCAGCATGTTCTGCACGTTGGTGAGCTGCTTGAGCGCGGGGATGATGGCCATCATGGCCAGCATCAACGAGAAGAATCCGCCGACGGTGAGCCGCCCATTGGCGGCTTCGTGACCGGCGACCACCAGCAGCAGCGCCAGCCCGATGGCGCCCATCAGCTGCACCACGGCGGAGGAGATGGCGCGCGTCGCCTCCACCTTCAGGTTCAGCTGCATGTGGCGGTCGGCCACCTGCTGGTAGCGCGCATGCTCGGCCCCCTGCGCGCCGTAGATCTTCACTTCCTGCTGGTTGCTGAGCGACTGGTCGGCGGTCTGCATCAGCAACGCCGAGCTTTCCTGGATGTTGTGGCTGACCCGGCGATAGCGGCGCGCCACCCTGGACATGATCCACGCCAGCGGCGGTGCGATCACCAGGATGGTCAGCGTGACCTGCCAGCTGGCCAGCAGCATCACGATCAGCGAGGCGAGGATCTGCAGCGACTGCTGCAGCATGACCTTCGCCGCGTCGATCGCCGCCTGCGAGACCTGGTCGCTGTCGGACCCGAGGCGCACCAGCATCGACGGCACCGGCTCGGCGTCGAAGCGCATGCCCGGCAGGCGCAGGTACTTGCCCAGCACGCGCACGCGCAGGTCGCGGGCGATACCGCGGCCCGCCTTGGCCATGTTGTAGTCGGCCAGATAACCGGCGATGCCGCGCATCACGAACAGGCCGATGATCGCCGCCGGCAGCCAGAGATTCACGCCGGAGTTCTCGCCGACGAAGGTCTCGTCGATGATCGGTTCCATCATCTTGGTGAA
>DATINB010000366.1:0-1842 GCA_035474775.1 Luteimonas sp. | reverse complement strand
CGATCGCGAGCGGGGTCCGGACGGCGGGGAGGGTGGACCTCCGAACCTGCTCCGAAGGCCCTGGATCAGGCCGTGGGAGCCATGGCGTCCATGCCGAAGAGCATGGGCCGCGCCGGCGCGGCGCCGCTGGCGCCGTCGGTGCCGTGGACCCGGCGCGCGGCGCGGCCGCCGTTGGCGTCCAGCAGGGCATCGAGCGCATCGGCGGCCAGGTCCGGATGATTGCGCCGTGCCCGCTCGACGATCTCGCCGGCCAGGCCACGCAGCTGGTCGAGCGCGGCGCGCATGCGCTCGACGAAGGCCTCGTCGTCCAGCGTGTCGTTCAGGCTGCGGTTGAGTTCGGCGAACCACGGCAGCGCCGACTGGTCCAGCATCACGGCCGGATTGTGCTTCTCGCTGACCTGCGACCACGCGCGCAGGAACGCCTGCACGGCCACGTTGAGCTGCTGGCACTGCTGCATCTCGTCCTTGACGCGGCCCAGCAGGGCGAGGTCGGTCAGGCGGTCGTGGAAGAACAGCCGCGAGAGCACGGCCCAGTAGTAGGTGTAGTCCCAGATGACCTTCACCGGCAGCACCTCGGGATCGCCGAAGAGACCGTACTGGTCCTGGTAGAGCGCCAGCGTGCTCTCGTAGAACGAGTGGTAGATCTGGTCGTAGAGCTGCGCGCGCGCCGCCACCGAATGGCCGGCGCGGTCGTGGGCGATCAGGTCGCAGATGTAGGTGTTGCCGATGGCGATGAAGTCGCTGCCGGGCGAGTAGAACGGGTCGAGGAACAGGCCCGCCTCGCCCGTGAGGGCCCAGCGGTCGCCGGAGAACACCTGCTTGCAGCCATAGGAGAACTTGCGGAAGAACGCGAAGTCCTGGAGCCGGTCGCGCTGGCCGTCGAGCTCGTCGAACAGGCGCGGCTGGTAGGTCCGCAGCCAGTCCATCGCCTTGTCGAAGGTGTCGATGGTCTCCAGCGGGTGGTACTTGGGGTCGGCCACGATGCCCACCGAATGCGAGCCCGATGCCAGCGGGATCAGCCAGACCCAGTAGCCCGCGCCCACCAGGTGGTTGGTCGAGAGCCAGCGCGCCTGCGGATCGCAGCGCTCGCGCCACTGCGGATCGTCGCTCCAGGCATCGAGGGTGATGCGCTGGCCGATGCGAAACCACACCGCGTTGACGTCGTGCGCGTTGGGCTCGGCCAGGCCGAGCTTGCGCTTGATGATGCCGGCGCGGCCGCAGGCATCGATCACCCAGCGCGCCTCGATGGTGTGGGTCGCGCCATCCTGCGTCCAGCTCAGCCGGTGCGGCGTGTGGGCATCGTCGGCGAGGTCGAGCCGGCGCACCATGGCATGGTCGACGAACTTCACGCCGCGTCGCGCGGCTTCCTCGGCGAGGTAGTTCTCGAAGATGCCGCGATCGATCTGGTAGCTGGGCACCGACATGTAGCGGCTCGCGCCGACCTCGGTCACCTGGTCGATGTCGCGCCGGCCCTCGCTGAAGAAGAAGCGGAAGCCGAACTTGCGCAGCTGTTCGCCCTGCAGGTGCGGCTTCAGGCCCAGCACGGTGTCGAAGTAGTGCGCGCCGATCTCGACCGAGGATTCGCCGACCTTGTGCGTCGCGTGCGGGACCGGGTGCCCCCGGCGTTCGAGCACCAGCACGTCGATGTCGCCGAATTGCCGCTTGAGCTGCAGCGCGAGCGTCAGGCCGGCGAGGCCGCCGCCCATGATGACCACGTCGTGCGTGGCGATGTCGTCGTCGCGGCGGACGGGCGGCGGGGAAGCATGGAGCATGGAGGTCGTCTCAATTCCGGTGGAGTCGCAGCCGCAGCGAAAGGCGGGCCGCCAATGGCAGCGTGACCGT
>DATINB010000365.1:0-2313 GCA_035474775.1 Luteimonas sp. | reverse complement strand
GTGACGCCCGACCTGCAATTCGACACCCTCACCGCACTGGCCGACTGGCTGGATGCGGCGCCTCCCTTCCCGGATTCCCACCCATGAGCCTTCCGCACGGCTTCGCCCTCACCGACAGCCACGACGGCACGCAGAAGCTGCGCCCGCTGTACCTGGTCAACCGCGAGGGCGTGGCGGCATGGCGCGAGCGCCAGCCGGGTGCGCTGGTCCAGTGGATGCTGGCCCATGCCTACGACGCGATGCCGGGCTCGCACCTGCCGTTGCCCGGCGGCGAAGGCGGCCTCGCCGGTGCCGTGCTCGGCATCGGCGACCCGTTGGACCCGTTCTCCTACGCGCACGCACCGCATGCGCTGCCCGGTGGCGAGTGGGAGCTGAGCGGCGAGCTGTCCGCGGCGGAACGCTGCGCCATGCAGCTGGGCTGGGGCCTGGGCAGCTACCGCTTCACCCGCTACAAGACCGCCGCCCGTGCACCGGCACAGCTGGCGCTGGCGGAGATGGACGCCGAGGTGCGCGACGTGCTGGCGGCCTGCGTGCGCGTGCGCGACCTGGTCAACACGCCCGCCGAGCACATGGGCCCGGAACAGCTGGAAGCCGTCGCGCGCGCCATGGCGGCCGTGCATGGCGCGCGCGTGGACAGCGTGGTCGGCGACGCGCTGCTGGCGCAGGACTATCCTGCGATCCATGCCGTCGGCCGCGCCTCGCACCGCGCGCCGCGGCTGGTGACGCTGCACTGGCCGGGCCCCGGTGGCGGCGACGACCTGCTGCCGCACCTGGTGCTGGTCGGCAAGGGCGTGTGCTTCGACACCGGCGGGCTGGACCTCAAGCCGGCGGACGGCATGCGCAACATGAAGAAGGACATGGGCGGTGCAGCGCATGCGCTCGCGCTGGCCGAACTGCTGATGGCGCGCGCCTTGCCGGTGCGGCTGACGGTGCTGGTGGCGGCGGTGGAGAACGCGATCGGCCCGGAGGCCTTCCGGCCCGGCGACGTGATCGCCACGCGCAAGGGCGTCAGCGTCGAGATCGACAACACCGATGCCGAAGGCCGGGTGGTGCTGGGCGATGCGCTGACCCGCGCGGTCGAGCTGCAACCCGACCTGCTGCTGGACTTCGCCACCCTCACCGGGGCCGCCCGGGTGGCACTGGGCCCGGACCTGCCGGCGCTCTACAGCAACGACGATGCGCTCGCCAACGACTGGCTGCGCGCGGGCGAGCGCGTGCGCGACCCGCTGTGGCGGATGCCGCTGTGGCGGCCGTACCTGCGCTTCCTGACCAGCCACGTGGCCGACATCGCCAATGCCGGGCCCTCGAAGATGGCCGGCAGCATCACCGCCGCGCTGTACCTCGAGCGCTTCGTGCCGGCGTCGCTGCCGTGGGCGCACCTGGACGTGTACAGCTGGAACGACAGCGAACGCCCCGGCAAGCCGGTGGGCGGCGAGGCACAGGGGCTGCGCGCGGCGTATTCGATGCTGAAGGCGCGCTTCGGCGGCGGGCCGGCCAACGGGTAGACCCGGCGCCTGCCGGGCGCCTACAGCCAGCCCTTCTGCCGCGCCAGCCGATAGGCCTCGATGCGGTTGCCGACGCCCAGCTTGCCGATCGCGTCCGACAGGTAGTTGCGCACGGTGCCATGCGACAGGTGCAGCACCGCCGCGATGTCCGCGGCGCTGCGGCCCTCGCCGGCCAGGCGCAGCACCTGGCGTTCGCGGTCGTTGAGCGGGTCGGCCTCGGTCCAGGCTTCCAGCGCGAGGTGCGGATCGATGGCGCGCCCGCCGGCGTGGACCGTGCGCAAGGCCGAGGCCAGGTGTTCGGCCGGCGCATCCTTGAGCAGGTAGCCGGCCACGCCGGCATCGAGCGCGCGACGCAGGAACCCCGCGCGGGCGAAGGTGGTCACGATGACCACGCGCGTGGCCAGGCCCAGGCGCTGGACGCGCTGCGCGAGCTCCAGCCCGGTGAGGCCGGGCATCTCGATGTCGGTGACCAGCAGGTCGGGCGTGTGCCGCTGCAGCGCACGCCAGGCCGACTCGCCGTCGGCCGCGGCGGCCAGCACCACGATGTCCGGCTCCATGCCCAGCAGCGCGGCCAGTGCGCCACGCACCATGGCCTGGTCCTCGGCGAGGACGATGCGGATCGGATGGGCGGCCGCTGCCTGCATGGCGGCGACGTTAGCGCACGTCAGGCATCGTCGTTGGCCGCCAGCGGCAGGCGCGCCTCGATACGGGTGCCGCGTCCGCTGCGCGACTCGATGCGCAGCGCGCCGCCCAGCGATTCGATGCGTTCGCGCATGCCGGCCAGGCCGTTGCCGGGCCGGTCCGCGCC
>DATINB010000364.1:0-10177 GCA_035474775.1 Luteimonas sp. | reverse complement strand
AGCGGCGTCAGCTGCCCGCGCACGTCGGGGAGCGCGGCGAACGCGGTCACCACCAGCGAAACCGGCGAGACCGAGCGCTGGCGCGAGTCGCCGGCCTGCCATTGCGCCTGCATCGAGAGCGAGTCCTTGCCGACCGGGATGCTGAGGTCCAGCTCGGGGCACAGCACCATGCCCACCGCGTGCACGGCGTCGAACAGGCGCGCGTCCTCGCCGGGGTGCCCGGCAGCCGCCATCCAGTTGGCCGACAGCTTCACCTGCCGCAGCGAGTCCACCGGCGCGGCGCACAGGTTGGTGATCGCCTCGCCCACCGCCATCCGCGCCGCGGCGGCGGAGTCCAGCAACGCCAGCGGCGCGCGCTCGCCGATCGCCATCGCCTCGCCGGCATGGCCGTCGAAGCCGGCCAGCGTGATCGCGCAGTCGGCCACCGGCAGCTGCCACGGCCCCACCATCTGGTCGCGCACCGTCAGCCCGCCCACGCTGCGGTCGCCGATGGTGACCAGGAAACTCTTCGATGCCACCGCCGGATGCGCCAGCACGCGCAGCCCGGCCTCGTGCAGGTCGACCTGCACGCTGGCCAGCGTCGGCCAGCGCGGCGACGGCAGGCGGTCCACGTCGCGGTGCATCTTCGGCGCCTTGCCGAACAGCACGTCCATCGGCAGGTCGATCGCCCACGGCGGGCCGGCACGGTCATCCGTGGCCGTCGTCGGGTCGACACGGTCCGCGGCGGCGACCGAGGCGGTGGTCGCGCCCACGCCCACCACCAGACGCTCGTCCGCGGTGGCCACGCCGACCACCGCGAACGGACAACGCTCGCGTTCGCACAGGGCCGCGAACAGCGCCAGCTGCGCCTGTCCGATGCCCAGCACGTAGCGCTCCTGCGACTCGTTGCACCACAGCTGCATCGGCGACAGCGACGGATCGTCGCTGGGCACGCGCGCGAGGTCGATCACGCCACCCACGCCGGAGTCGTGCAGCAACTCGGGGATAGCATTGGACAGGCCGCCGGCGCCGACGTCGTGGCACCACAGGATGGGGTTGGCGCCGGCCAGGGCGACACAGCCGTCGATCACCTCCTGGCAACGGCGCTCCATTTCCGGGTTGTCGCGCTGCACGCTCGCGAAGTCGAGCTCGGCGTCGCTGTCGCCCGCGGCGAGCGAACTGGCGGCGCCACCGCCGAGCCCGATCAGCATCCCGGGACCACCCAGCACCACCACCGCATCACCCGGCGACAGCGGACGCTTGGCAACCATCGCGCGATCCATCGCACCGAGTCCGCCGGCCAGCATGATCGGCTTGTCGTAGGCGCGCGTCAGGCCCGGCACCCCGTTGGCCGACGGCTCGTCGAGCTCGAACGCCCGGAAGTAGCCGACCAGGTTGGGACGCCCGAATTCGTTGTTGAAGGCCGCCGCGCCCAACGGCCCGTCGAGCATGATCTCCAGCGCCGGGGCCATGCGTGGGTTGAGTGCACGCGGGTGTTCCCACGGCTGCGGCAGGCCGGGGACGCGCAGGTGCGAGACGCTGAACCCGCACAGTCCGGCCTTGGGCTTGCCGCCGCGCCCGGTGGCGCCCTCGTCACGGATCTCCCCCCCGGCGCCGGTACTGGCGCCGGGGAACGGCGCGATGGCGGTCGGGTGGTTGTGGGTCTCCACCTTGATGCAGAAGGCGCTGTCGGCGAGGTTTTCGCTGCGGTAGCGCGCCGTGCGCGGATCCGGCCGGAAGCGCCGCGCCGGCAGTCCCGCGACCACGGCCGCGTTGTCGCTGTACGCCGTCAGCGTGTGCTCGGGCGTCATGGCATGGGTGTGCCGGATCATGCCGAACAGCGAGCGTGGCCTGCCGTTGGCCTGCATGGCCTCGCCGTCGATGGTCCAGCTGGCGTTGAAGATCTTGTGCCGGCAGTGTTCGGAGTTGGCCTGCGCGAACATCATCAGTTCGACGTCCGCCGGGTCGCGCCCCAGGCCGGCGAACCGGTCGCGCAGGTAGTCGATCTCGTCGGCGGCCAGCGCCAGCCCGAGCCGGTCGTTGGCGTCGTGGAGATCGTCGAGGCCGATGCGCTCCAGCACGCCGGCCGGCGGCGTCTCGAACAGCGCGCCGGCGTCGTCGAGACGGTCCAGCAGCGACTGCGTCATCGGATCGTGCAACAGCGGTGCCAGTGCCCTGCGCTGCACCGGATCGTCCGGCCAGCCGGACAGGTCCAGGCGCAGGCCGCGTTCGACGCGATGGATGGCCAGGCCGGCGCCACGCAGCAGTTCGGTGGCCTTGCTGGCCCACGGCGAGATGCTGCCCAGGCGTGGGGCCACGAAACGCGCCACGGTGTCCGCCGCGGCGGCAGACGCGGCCGTCGACGCCTGCAGGATGCGCTGCAGCGCGGCCAGGTCGGGCGTGGCACCCGGCGGCAGGTCGATCCAGTACACGTGCCAGGCACCGCGGATGCCCAGTCCGGGGGCGACCGCCCGCAGGCGGGCTTCGAGGCGTTCGCGTCGGAACGGCGACAGGGCGGGCAGGCCCTCGAGGACGATCATGTCCGGGATGCGACCGTGAAAGCGGGTCGTGCAGTGTAGCGAAGCCGGCTGCTCGCCGGCCCCGTCGCGGTGTCAGCGTGCGCCGGCACCCGCCGCGGCGCTGGCGGCGGCAGGATCCGCCGCAGGGTCGGCGTCGAGACGCTGGAGTGCGGCCAGCAGCGCGTCCGGCGGCATGTAGCCCGGCATCTGCACGCCGGCGGCGGTGATGATCATCGGCGTGCCCGTCAGGCCGACCCGCTGGCCGATGTCGTACTGCATCGCCACCGGACTGGTGCAGGTCTTCGCCGGGACCGCGCCGCCCTGCTTGGCAGCGGTCAGCGCCTTGCGCCGGTCGGGGGCGCACCACACCGACACCATCTTGCGGAAATCGTCGCTGCCCACGCCCATGCGCGGGAACGCCAGGTATTCGATGGTGATCCCCCGCTTGTTGTACTCGGCGACGTCCTCGTGGAGCTTGCGGCAGTAGCCGCACTCGACATCGGTGAACACGCTGACCGTGTACTTCGGGTCGGGTGCCGCGAAGACGATGCGGTCCTTCTGCGGCACCGTCTTCAGCAGGTCCCGGCGCACCTCGGCCAGGCCTGCCTGGCTGAGGTCCTTCTTCGCCGCCACGTCGAACAGTGCGCCCTGCAGCAGGTAGCGGCCGTCGTCGCTGACATAGATCACCTGCCCGCCCACGATCACCTCGCGGAACCCCGGCAGCGGCGCCGCGGCGATGCGATCGACCTGCACCTGTGCATTGAGCGATCGGATCGCCTGCAGGGCGCGCGCATCCGCGGTGCCGGCGGGCGCTGCAACGGGCATCGCCGGGGCCGCTACCTTCGCGGGGGCCGCGGGCGCGGGGGACTGGGCGCAGGCGGACAGGCTGGTCGCGCACAGCAGCAGGAACAGGCAGGATTTCATTCGCGTTCTCGGACGGGGGAGGCGCCAGGCCCGGCGGCCACGGATGGGTCGATTCTCGCATGCGCCGATCGCACGGCCTGAACCGCGGCATGGCCCCGCCCGCGGCCGATGGCGGTCCGGCGCGCGGATGGTGGCGCGCGTGCAGGCTCTTGAGCTGTTCGCGCGCCACCAGGGTGTAGATCTGCGTGGTCGACAGCGAACTGTGGCCGAGCAGCATCTGCAGTGCCCGCAGGTCGGCACCATGGTTGAGCAGGTGGGTCGCGAAGCTGTGGCGGAGCCCGTGCGGCGTGACCCGCGACAGATCGATCCCGGCCCCGGCCGCATGGCGCTTGACCAGCCGCCAGAACGCCTGCCGCGTGGTCGCCGCGCCACGCGCGTCCACGAACAGGGTGGCGGCACCCTGCTGGCGGCCGACCAGCGCCGGCCGCGCGCTCGCCAGGTAGCGCTCCAGCCAATGCTGGGCCTCCTCGCCCATCGGCACCAGGCGCTCGCGGCCACCCTTGCCGGTCACCCGCAGCACGCCCTGGCGCAGGTTCACCGCCGTGGCCGGCAGGCCCACCAGCTCGCTCACGCGCAGGCCGCAGGCGTACATCAGTTCCAGCATGGCGCGGTCGCGCAGGCCGGATGCGGTGTCGACGTCGGGTGCGCCCAGCAGGGCCTCGATCTCCGACTCGGCCAGCGCCCTGGGCAACGGGCGCGGCAGGCGTGGCGGGTCCAGGAGCGCCGTCGGATCGTCGTCCCGCAGCCCGCGGCGCACGCGATCGGCGTGGAACGCGCGCAGGGTGGACAACAGGCGTGCGTTGCTGCGTGCCGAATACCCCTCGTGGGTGCGCCAGGCCAGGTAGTCGAACAGGTCGGCGCGTTGCAGCGTCGCGAGGCCGCCTGCGCGCCCGCTGCGCCAGCGTGCCAGGCCCTCCAGGTCGCGCCGGTAGCTGTCCAGGGTCTGCCGCGCGACCCCGGCCTCCGCCCACCAGACGTCGAGGAAGGCCTCGATCAGGGCGCCATCGGCAGCGTCCAGCGGCGGCTGGCGCATGGCGCGGAGACGGCGCTCGGCAGGCGTTCTGGACGGCATGCCATGAGCTTAGCGACGCAACCGGCCGCCGACTATGCTGTCCCGATGCAGGATCCCGCAATCATCCCCGCGCCACCGCCGAACGCCGCCATGGTCGGGCGACGGTTGCTGGCCCTCTTCTACGACCTGTGGCCGGCGGCTGCGCTCTGGCTGCTGATCGCGACCGTCTTCACCGTCGGCTTCACGCTGTCCGGCCACGGCCCGCGCGAGAACATCGCCCCGTTCAGCGGCCTGCAGATGGTGCTGTGGGCCGCGTGCTGGGTGGCGACGGGACTGTACGCGACGCACAGCTGGCGGCGGGGCGGCCAGACGCTGGGCATGCGCCCGTGGCGGCTGCGGGTGGTCGCGTGCAACGGCGCGCCACTCAGCGCGCGCGCCGCCTGGCGGCGCTACGCGGTGGCCACGCTGTCGCTGTTGGCCGCTGGGCTGGGGTTCTGGTGGGCCTGGCTCGACCGCGACCGGCTGACCTGGCACGACCGCGCCGCCGCGACGCGGGTGGTGCGCGTCGCGAAGGACGCCTGATACGGTCGGCACGCCGCGGTGACGTCAGCCGCTGCGCCGCCGGAACAGCAGCCAGGACGCCACCAGCATCACCATCGGCGGGATCGCGTAGGCGAGCCGGTAATCGAAGCGGTACACCGCCGCCAGCTTGACCACCTGCGTCTGCAGGAGCCAGAAACCCAGCGCGAAGACGATGCCGACGAACAGGCGCCGGCCCTGGCTGCCGCTGCGCAGCGAGCCGAACGCGAACGGTATGGCGGCGAGGCACAGCGCCAGCACGTTCAGCGGATAGAACCAGCGACCCCAGTAATGCTCCTCGAACTCGCTGGCGTCGAGTCCGTTGCGGCTGCGGTACTCGATGCCCTCGCCCAGCTGTGCGGCCGACATGTAGCGCGGGCGCCAGACGTTGCGCGCGTTGGCCGCCAGGGCCGCGGCATCCAGCCTGGAATCCCAGCGCTCCTCCAGCACTTCGGTCTGGGTGACCGCGCGCGGTTCGAAGTAGCTGCGGCGCACGTTGCGCAGCAGCCAGCCGGTGCTGCGGTGCTCGGCGATGCCGGCGTGCGCGATCGACTCCAGCCGCCCGTCCGCGGCGAATTCGAACAGGCGCACGTCGCTCAGCTCCAGCCAGGCGTCCTCGCCCTTGCTGCGCTCCTCGCCGTTGCGGGCATTGAGGAACGTGTTGCCCTCGCGCGCCCACAGCCCGGAATAGCGCGCCACGATCATGTCCTTCGAACGCGCAGCGGCCTTCATCCCGTCGGCGGCACGCTGCGCCATGGGCGCGAGCGTCTCGCCGTTGGCCATCATCACCGCGGTCAGCAGCAGCAGCGGCGCCGCCACCGACAACGCGAGCCGCGAGCGCGACAGCCCCAGCGCGCGCAGCGCGGTGAGTTCGGAACTGGCCGCGAGCTGGCCCAGGCCCATCAGCGCCCCGATCACCGCGGCGGTGGGAAACATGGTGTAGGCGCGGCGCGGCAACGTGTAGGCGATGTAGGTCACCACGTTCAGGAAGCCGTAGTTGCCGTCGCCGATGTCGCCGATCTCGTCGACGCCGGCCAGCACCGCATCCAGGCCGACCAGCACCATCCAGGTCAGCAGCACCGTGCCGCACACCACGCGCGCGGTGTACAGGTCGTGGATCCGGGGGAACGGCATCACCGGCCGGCCCTCGCGCGCAGGCGGGGCGCGGCCACGCGGCCGTCGTTCAAGTACATCCATGCGCCCACGGCCAGGATCGGCAGCACCAGCCACCACAAGCCCAGCGCCTGCGGGATCTTGCCGTCGGACAACCACTCGGTGCCGAGCAGCATCAGGTTGGTGCCGACCACATAGGCCAGGAACCCCAGCGCGATCCGCCCGTAGCGCGCCTGCCGCGGCGGACTGCGCGCCAACGGCACCGCCAGCAGCGCGAATGCCAGCGCCAGCAGCGGCGGTGCGAAGCGTGCGTGCAGCTGCGCGCTGGCCTCGCGCCGCGGGTCGCCGAACAGTGCGAGCGTCGGCGCCAGTTCCGGATCGTCGTCGCGTGCACGTTCGGCGCCGTCCGGGAGCCGCAGTTCGTTGCTCCGGTAACGCATCAGCCGGAAGTCGCGGCCCTGGCCCAGCGGGCCCCCCACGCGGAAGCCCTCGTCGAGCGTCAGGTAGCGTTCGCTGCCCTCGACCTTGAGCGAGCCGGTCCGCGAGGTGGTCACGTCGAGGCGCTCCTCGGACTGCTGGTAGACGAACACGCGTCCCAGCTTGGTGCCGTCGTTGGACATCGAGCCCACGTAGACCACGCCGCCCCCGCCGGGAAGCTCCACGAACCGGCCGGCCTCCAGCCCCGCCACGAGCAGGCTGCGGTTGCCCTCGTCGATCATGCGCTGCGAGAAGTTCTTGGCCCACGGTCCCAGCCACAGCGAGCACAGCGCGATCACCGCCACCACCGGCAGCACCAGCATCATCAACGGCCGCAGCAGCCGCTGCGGGCCGACGCCGGTGGCGATCAGCACCGGCAGCTCCGAGTCGCGGTACAGGCGGCCCACCGCCATCAGCAGGCCCAGCATCAGTCCGAGCGGCAGGATGATCGGCAGGTAATTCAGCACCTGCAGCCCGAGCTGCGACAGCATCATGCCTGCCGGCACCCGCCCGCGCGCGATGTCGCCCAGCACGTCGGCGAACACGCCGCCCAGGCTCACGATCATCAGGACCACCAGTGCCGCGAACGTCGACTGGGCGAATTCGCGGAACAGGTAGCTGTCGAGCTTCGGCATCCGGCAGCCTTGCTTTAGAATCGAGGGTTCATCCACTGCATCCGGCCGCGCCAGGCGACTGGCGTCGCGGCGTCCGCGCATTCTGGACGGCCGATTGTAAGGAACACTTCACGGAATCTGTCCGATGACACTGGAATTCGTCCTGAACCCCGCCGCGCCCGCCTCCGCGGATTTCGATTGCGTGGTGGTTGGCGTCTATGCCGACAAGTCGCTCGACGCGGCGGCACGGGCGCTCGATGCCGCCGGCGGCGGGCGCCTCGCTGCGCTCGTCGGGCGCGGCGACGTCGACGGCAAGAGCGGCAGGACCACCTTCCTGTCCGACCTGTCGGGCGTCGCCGCGCGGCGGGTCCTGGTGGTGGGCCTGGGCGATGCCGACAAGTTCGGCGTGCCGCAATACCTGAAGGCGGTGGGCGATGCCGCGCGCGCCCTGCGCACCGGGCCGAGCCGCACGGCACTGATCACGCTGTCGATGCTGGAGGTCAAGGGCCGCGACGCGGCCTGGGCGATCCGCCAGGCGGTCATCGCCAGCAGCCACGCGCTGTACCGCTACACGGCGACGCTGGGCGAAGCCAACAAGAAGCGCAAGGAAACCGGCGTGGAGCACGTCGCGATCTCCGGCGACGATGCCGCTGCCCTGGCGCAGGGCAAGGCCATCGCCGCCGGCGTGACCTTCGCGCGCGAACTCGGCCACCTGCCACCGAACATCTGCACCCCGGCCTACCTGGCGTCGCAGGCACGGGCCTTCGCCGCGAAGTTCGACCGCGCGTCGTGCGAGGTGCTCGGCCGCGACGAGATGGAGGCACTCGGCATGGGCTCGCTGCTGGCGGTGGCGCGCGGTTCGGCCAACCCGCCGCAGCTGATCGTGCTGCAGTGGCGCAACGGCGGCGATGCCAAGCCGTACGTGCTGGTGGGCAAGGGCATCACCTTCGATACCGGCGGCGTCAACCTCAAGACGCAGGGCGGCATCGAGGAGATGAAGTACGACATGTGCGGCGCCGCCGGCGTCATGGGCACGTTCGTGTCGGCGGTTGGGCTGGATCTGCCGATCAACCTGGTGGTGGTGGTGCCGGCGGTGGAGAACGCCATCGACGGCAACGCGTACCGCCCCTCGGACGTGCTCACCTCGATGTCCGGCAAGACCATCGAGGTCGGCAACACCGACGCCGAGGGCCGCCTGATCCTGTGCGACGCACTCACCTACGCGCAGCGGTTCGAGCCGCAGGCGCTGGTCGACGTGGCCACGCTCACCGGCGCCTGCATGGTGGCGCTCGGCCGCCACGCCAGTGGCCTGATGAGCAAGCACGACGACCTCAGCGCCGAGCTGCTGGCCGCAGGCGAGGACACCTTCGATCGCGCCTGGCGGCTCCCGCTGTGGGACGAATACCAGGGCATGATCGATAGCAGTTTCGCGGACGTGTACAACATCGGCGGGCGCTGGGCCGGCGCGATCACCGCCGGATGCTTCCTGGCGCGGTTCACCGAGGGCCAGCGCTGGGCACACCTCGACATCGCCGGCAGTGCCAGCGGCGAAGGCAAGAACGGCCTCGCCACCGGACGCCCGGTGGGCCTGCTGTCGCAGTGGCTGATGGAGCAGGCCGCCGCCGGAGCTGCATCGGCCTGAGCGCCGATGCCACGTTCCCCAGCCGCCGACACCACGCCATGCCACGTGCCGATTTCTACCTGATTGCGAAAGAGCGCTTCAAGGCCGAGCCGCTGCGGCTGGTCTGCGAACTGGTGCGCAAGGCCTACGACGCCAACCTGTGGACGCTGGTGCTCGCCCGCGACGAGGCGCAGGCCGAGGAACTGGACGGACTGTTGTGGGACATGGGCGACGACGCCTACATCCCGCATCAGCTCGCCGGTGACGAGGAGGACGACCTCACCCCGGTCCTGATCGCCACGCCGGACGTGGACGCACCGTTGCGTGCATTGGTGATCAACCTGCGCGACGCATCGGTCGAGGGCGGCGTTGAGCGCGTGCTGGAAGTGGTTCCCGACGACGAAGCCTCGCGCGGGCCGCTGCGCGAACGCTGGAAGCAGTACAAGGCGCGCGGCTTCGAGCTCGCCAAGCACGACATGTAGGCGCACGCCGCCACACCACCAGGCAGACCCGATGACCAGCACGCTCTCCCCCGGCTACGACCCCACCCAGTTCGAGTCGCGCCTGTACGCGCAGTGGGAGTCCAGCGGCGTGTTCGCGCCCAGCGGCGATGGCCCGGCGTATTCCATCCTGCTGCCGCCGCCCAACGTCACCGGCACCCTGCACATGGGCCACGCCTTCCAGCACACGCTGCAGGACGCGCTGGTGCGTTACCACCGCATGCTGGGGCATCGCACGCTGTGGCAGATGGGCACCGACCACGCCGGCATCGCCACCGAGATGGTGGTGTCGCGCAACCTGGCGCTGGCCGGTGCCGGCGAGACCCGCGACTCGCTGGGCCGCGAGGCCTTCATCGGCAAGGTCTGGGAATGGAAGGGCCAGTCCGGCGACACCATCGAGCGCCAGATGCGCCGGCTGGGCACGTCCGGCGACTGGTCGCGCAGCCTGTTCACCATGGACACGCCCGCGTCGGATGCCGTGGTCGAGGCGTTCGTGCGCCTGCACGAGCAGGGATTGATCTATCGCGGCAAGCGGCTGGTGAACTGGGACCCGGTGCTGGGCACCGCGATCTCCGATCTCGAGGTGGTCAACGCCGAGGAAGACGGCTTCCTGTGGTCGATCGCCTACCCGTTGGCCGACGGCGCGCACTACGAGCACGCGGTCCACGACGCCGACGGCAACGAAGTCTCGCGCGAGCGCCGCGACTACCTGGTGGTCGCCACCACGCGGCCGGAGACGATGCTCGGCGACACCGCGGTGATGGTGCACCCCGACGACGAGCGCTACGCGCACCTGGTCGGCAGCACCGTCACCCTGCCGCTGACCGGGCGCGAGGTGC
>DATINB010000363.1:0-3210 GCA_035474775.1 Luteimonas sp. | reverse complement strand
CGCGCGGTCGAGCAGGCGCTGGTCGACCGGGGCGAGGGCGCAGGTGTCCGCGGTCTGCCTGGAATCCATCGCCGCGTTGCAGCGCCCCAGCCGCCGCAGCTGGCGGGCGCGGGCCGCTTCCACGCGACTGCGCACGGGACCGCTCGCTTCTCCCTCGGCGGCATCCGGATGCAGTTCGGTCGACGTCACCCTGGGCACGTCCACGTGCAGGTCGATCCGGTCCAGCAGGGGGCCGGATACCCGGGATCGATAGCGGCCGACCATGTCGCCGGTGCAGGTGCAACGTCCGGAGGGGTCGCCTGCCCAGCCGCAGGGGCAGGGATTCATCGCCGCCACCAGCTGGAAGCGCGCCGGGAATTCGCACTGGCGCGCCGCGCGCGCGATGGTCACCACGCCCGCCTCCAGTGGCTCACGCAGCACTTCCAGGGCACGGCGGCTCCATTCCGGCAGCTCGTCCAGGAACAGCACCCCGTGGTGCGCGAGGGAGACCTCGCCCGGCCGTGGCTGTGCGCCACCCCCGATCAGCGCCACGGCGCTCGCGGTGTGGTGCGGTGCCCGGAACGGCCGGACGCGCCAGCGCGTGGCATCCACCCCGCGGCCACTCAGCGAGGCCATCGTCGCGGTCTCCAGTGCTTCCTGATCGGACGCGTCGGGCAGCAGCCCGGGCAGCCGCGATGCGAGCAGGGTCTTGCCACATCCGGGCGGACCCACGAACAGCAGGTGGTGGCCGCCCGCCGCAGCCACCTCCAGTGCACGGCGGGCACGCAGCTGGCCACGCACATCGCGCAGGTCGGGCGCACGGGCCTCCACCGCGGATCCGGCCGCGGCTACCGGTGACGGCAGCGGATTGCGGCCGGTCAGCAGCCCGCACACCTCCAGCAGCGTGCGTGCGGTCCGCACGTCCGCCCCGGCCGCCAGTGCCGCTTCCGGACCGCTGGGCGCCGGTACCACCAGCGTGCGGCCACTGCCACGCGCCGCGAGCACGGCCGGAAGGATGCCGTCCACGGCGCGCAGTTCGCCGGTGAGGCCGAGCTCCCCGATGAACTCGTAACGCGCCAGTGGCTCCAGCGGGATCTGCCCACTGGCCGCCAGGATGCCGAGCGCGATCGGCAGGTCGAACCGTCCACCACCCTTGGGCAGGTCGGCGGGTGCCAGGTTGACGGTGATCACCCGCGGCGGGAACTCGAACTGCGCGCACTGGATCGCGGCGCGGACGCGGTCTTTGGCTTCGCGGACGGCGGCTTCGGGCAGCCCGACGATGGACATGCGCGGCAGTCCGCCGGTCAGGTAGACCTCGACCTGCACGGCGGGCGCATGCATGCCCGCGCGTGCACGACCGTGCACGAGCGCCAAGCCCATGGCGGCGGTCAGTGGGCGAGGGGTGCGGCAGCCGGCGCGGGGGCGGCATCGCCGCGCGCCTCGAGCGCGGCGACCACCTGCTGCAGCGCCTCGAGCTTCTCCCGCGTGCGCAGCAGGACCGCGCGTTGCACGTCGAACTCCTCGCGCGTCACCAGGTCGAGCTTGGACAGCCCGGACTGCAGCACGGACTTGAAGTTCTCCTGCAGTTCCTCGCGCAGGTCCTGCGCGGCCTCGCCACGCAGGCCGGGCGGAACCAGGGTGCTGAGGCGGCGTGCGAGGTCGTCGATGTGGGCGATGTCGATCATGGCGGGTTCCTTCGAATGGCACGTGCAGCGTCGTCGCGGGGTGGGGTTCGCGACATCGGCGGGCGGGATCGCCCGCCGTGGGGGAAGTCCGAGCATTGCGTGGGTGCCCGATCGTGGCACGCAGGGCCCCGGTTCCCGCGCGCTATGCTGTGCGCGACATCGAGGAGGCATCGTGATGAAGATGGTGATGGCGATCATCAAGCCATTCAAGCTCGACGACGTGCGCGAGGCGCTCGCCGAGACGGGCGTGGCCGGCATCACGGTGACCGAGGTCAAGGGGTTCGGGCGCCAGAAGGGCCACACCGAGCTGTATCGCGGCGCCGAATACGTGGTCGACTTCCTGCCCAAGATCAAGCTGGAGGTGGCGGTGGCCGACGACCAGGCGGAGCTGGTCACCGAGGCCATCCTCAAGGCCGCGGGCACCGGCAAGATCGGCGACGGCAAGGTGTTCGTCTACGACCTGACGCGCGTGGTGCGCATCCGCACCGGCGAGCTGGACAGCGACGCGCTGTAGCGTTCAGCCCTCGCCCAGCGCCTCGGCCACGAACGGCGGCAGCGATTGCGCGCCGCGATGGATGTCGGCGCTGTAGTACCGGGTCGCGAAGGTCTTCGCCGCCGCGTCGTCGGCCCGGAAACCGAACCCCGGCCCCTTGCGTGCCAACGTGCAGCTCCACCAGCCGGTCGGGTAGCACGGCTGCGGGAACGGCAGGGTCTGGAACGTGGTGAAGCCGGCCTTGCCCATCTCGCTGCGCATCGCCTTGATGAGGTCGAGCAGCACCAGCGGCGACTCCGACTGCTGCACCAGGATCCCGTCGTCCTTCAATGCGCGGAAGCAGCTGGCGAAGAATGCCTTGTTGAACAGCCCCTCCGCGGGCCCGACCGGATCGGTGGAGTCCACGATCACCACGTCCAGGCTGCCCGGCGCGCAGTCGGCCATGTAGGCGATGCCGTCGTCGAACAACAGTTCGGCGCGTGGATCGTGGTTGCTCTCGCACAGCTCGGGGAAGTACCGCTCCGCCATGCGCGTGACCTGCTCGTCGATGTCGCACTGCACCGCCCGCGCCACGCCGGGGTGCTTGAGCACCTCGCGCAGCGTGCCGCAGTCGCCACCACCGATGATGACCACCTGCTTCGGATCGGCATGGGTGAACAGCGCCGGGTGCGACATCATCTCGTGGTAGAGGAAGTTGTCGCGCGTGGTCAGCATCATCGCGCCGTCGATCAGCATGACGTTGCCCCAGTCGGTGCTCTCCCAGATCTCGATCTTCTGGAACGGCGACTGCACTTCATCCAGCTTGGCGCGCACGCGGAAGCCGATCGAGGATCCGGCGGGCTCGAACGGTTCGTGCAGCCAGGTGGTGTCGGTCATGGACGTGTCCGGGTGGGCGGCGAAGGAGGCGGATTGTAGCGAAGCGACGGCGGCCCCCGGCGGACGGGCCGTGACGATGGCTAAGATGCCGCACGCAGCCACGGCGCTGGACGACGGAGTCGCAATGGGCAGGCGGGAATCGAGGGCGCAGCGCGGCAGCCGGCTGGAGCGGGAGGC
>DATINB010000362.1:0-4319 GCA_035474775.1 Luteimonas sp. | reverse complement strand
CTGGACGGGTTGCTGGAGGAGCCCGAGGCCATCGACCCGTTCGACCGCGTGCAGCTGGAAGCCGTGGTGCGCGCATGTCGGCGCGCCAAGTCGCTGTCCGCGGCCGGGCGCGAGCTCTTCGCAGCCTCGCGCGCGCTGCGTTCGAGTACCAACGACGCGGATCGACTTCGCAAATACCTCGCCCGATTCGGGTTGGACTGGGCAACGGTGCGCGGGATGGACGCGGCGCAGACGGGCTGACGCGCCACCCTGGTTGAGCTGGTGGGCAATGATCGGGTGGAGTGCCCGACCGCCCGTCAGCCCGGCGGTTCCAGCCCCATCGACCGCAGCAAGGTATCGACCTGCGCCGCACTGTGCGGCGGCACCAGCCCACCGAAGCCGCCCGGCGTCCAGGCGCCGTCCAGCTCCGACGTGGCGGTGAACTTCGACAGGTCGCCATCGACGGCATCCAGCGTGACGTGCAACGCGTCGCGCAGGGTGTCCACCTGACTGCGCGACATTCCCGCGAGCCAGGCGACCGTCTGCTGGGCGTCCAGCCCGCGCTGGCTGCCGTACTGCAGCAGCAGCGGCACCGCGCTGTAGCCCTCGCCGCTCTGGTCGACCAGGGCGGAGGCGATGTCGTCGCTGAAGCCCGCGTGCTCGAGGAAACGGCGCGAATCGGCGTCCATGAATTCGTTGGAGGCTTCCACCTTGCGGTACTGGTTGAGGCCGAGGCTGCCGGCCGCCGCCAGCGCACCGACGGCGATGCCCACCGGGCCCGCCCACGAGGCGGTGCCGAAGGCTGCGAGTGCGCCGCCGGCCAGGCCCGCGGTGGTGAGCGCGGCCTGGGCGCCGTCGCCATCGCGGATGTTGCGGTACAGATCCACGCCGCCGAACACCAGCCCGACGGCGCCCAGCACCTTGCCCAGGCCGGCGCTGCCGAGCGTGCTCGCGGTGGTGCCGGTCCCGGCCAGCCTGCCGGCGTTGACCATCAACTCGGTGGCGTCGTGGCCAATCCCGACCAGGTCGGCCAGCGCGCGCAGCCCGGTCTCCGGGTTCGGATCGTCGAACAGCGTGCTGCCGCTCTGGAACAGCGCCACGCCGCCGGCGGCGATGCCGAGCAGCCGCAGTCCCTGCGCCACCGGCGCACCGTTGCTGCCGGCCTCCAGCGTGGTGGCCGCTTCGTTCAGCGCCTCCAGCCGGCGCGTCATCTCGTCGATGCTCACCGGCTGGGTCGGCACCAGCGCCTGCAGGCGCACCAGCGTGGCATCGAGTGCCGCCGCATCCACCCCAAGCAGGCCGGCCAGCCCGGATGCGCGGATGTCGGCGATGCGCGCGCGCGCCGCCTCCACCGTCGCGGGCACGTTCGGGTCGACGGCCGCGATGGCCGTCTCCGCCTGCGCCAGGTAGGCCTGGCCGACGGCGTTGGCGAAGCCCGGCGCCTGGCTGCCGAGGTCGATCGCGGCGAAGACATCGATGGCCTGGTCCAGCACCTCCGGCGGCACGCGCCCGGGTTCGGAGAGGGCGGCCAGGATCGCGTTCTGCGCCTCCGGGCTCCCGGCCAGCGACGCCAGCAGCGTGGCCTGCGCCTGTGCGGATTGCGGGCCGCCGTCCACGCCGAAGCGCTGCAACAGCGCCACGCCATGCTCGGCCAGCTGTTCCTGTGCGCTGGCGAGCTGCTCGGAGAACAGCGGCACGTCCATGCGCCAGCGCGTATTGAGTTCGCCGACCCGCGCGTCGAGCGATGCCGTCAGTTCGGCCACCGCCGCCTGCAGCTGCTCCGGCGTCATCGCCCCACCCAGCGCCTGGATGCGCCAGGCCAGCGGGCGCGCGACCTCGTCGTAGGCGCGGCTGGCGGCGGCGACGTCACCCTCGATGTACGCGGCGATGCCCGACGGCGTGGCCGCCACGCCTTCGACGAGCGCGGCCGTGGTGGCGGCATCAAGCCCCGCGCCCTCGGCCACCATGGCAATGGCGTCGGGCCTGAGCCAGCTGCCCGCCGCCCCCGGGTCCTGCTGCGTGAGCGCCTCCAGCAACCCCTGCCGCTGCCCGGGTGGCAATGCGGACCAGCGCGCCACCAGCGCCTCGACGCGCCCGGGCGCGATGTCCAGCAGGCCGACGTCGCCGGCACCCAGGATGGCCGTCGCATCGGCCACGGCCACGATGTCGGGCGGCAGCGCATCGCGATGCACGTCGATGTAGGCCGCCAGCGCGGTGCGCCCCATCTTGCCGTCGAGGTCGCCGCCAGCGTCGGCGCCATCGATGCCCTGGCGCAGGCCATCGTCGCCGAGCAGGAACGCCGCGGCCTCGCGCTGCTCGGTGGTGAAGCCCTCGGTGCCGGCCACCGTGCGCAGATCATCCTCGGAGACCACGCCGTCGGCGAACGATGCCGACGCCGCGGGCAGCAGGTCCGGCGCTACGTCGGACGTGAACGGCGACGCGAGCGCCGGCCCGGCGCCGTCGAAGGTGTCGAAGTGCTGCGCCAGCACGCGCAGCGCGTCGTTGCGGTTGTCGATGGTGGGCATGGCATTCACCGCGTGCCGCGCCCGCGGGCGCCAGTGCGCGTACTGCAGCAACCGGGGCACGCAGGGTCAACCGCGGGCGCACCCTACGCTACGCCGGCGTACGTGCCGGCAAAAGTGGCTAACCCCCGACCTGCACGCCTTTCCAGAACGCCACGCGCCCGCGGATCGCCTCGGCCGCCTGCTTGGGCTCCGGGTAGTACCAGGCGGCATTGGCATTGACCGCATCGCCCACCCGCACGTCGTAGTAGTGCGCGGTGCCCTTCCAGGGGCACACGGTGGTGTGGGTGGACGGCTGGAAGTGCGCGGGGACCAGCGCGTCGGCGGGAAAGTAGTGGTTGTTCTCGACGACCACGGTGTCGTCGCTGCGGGCCACGACGGTGTCGTGCCAGGTGGCGGTCTTCATGGCGCGGGTCTCCGGACGTCAATCATCAGCATTGGAGCAGGTAGGACCGGTCACACGGTGCACCGGGCCCTTGGTCGCGGACGCTTCGCGCGATCGAACCGCTGGACCCAGCCTATAACAGGCCGTGGAGATCCACAGAGAAGGCCAGGGTCCGCCGTCGAGGTCAGCTCATCCGGGCGCCATTCCCCGTCCCCCCTCGGTTTTAGCGATGATGGCGCGACGGCCTGGCAACGGTGCACGCCGGCTCGCCACCCTGGGGATGCTGAAACCAATGGATGCCTCGACGGCGGGCCTGGCGCTTCTGATCGGACAGTCGTCCATTGCGCTGGTCATGGTCGGCGCCCACCTGGCCGCGCGCCCGGAGCGCGCGACACGGGACTGGGCGATGTCCGCAGTGCTGGTGCTCGCCGGCGTCGTGATGATCATCGCCAGCGGGCGGGTGCACGTCCTGCAGCCCATCGGAAGCAGCGCCCTGGTGTTCGGAGCCGTGCTGCAACTGTCGGGCCTGCAGGCGTTCTTCAACGTGCGCGGTGGTGGGTTGGGCTGGGGGATCGGCGCAGTCGCCAGCGCGCTGTTCGTCCTGCTGGTTGCCGTGGACGCTCCCATCCATCTCCATCTGGTGGTCTTCGCAACCGCCAACCTTGCGCTGTTCGCCATCAGCTTCCGCGTGCTGCTCGCGGGCATCCGTCCCCGCTGGACCTTCGCCAGCGCATTGACGGTGGGGGCGGTCCTGCTGCTCATGGCCAACAACCTGACGCGCATCGCGTTGGCACTCGCGGGCGATCCAGCGGTGATCGTCACCCGGTCGCCGCTGGGCATCGCCACGATGTACCTCGTGCCGCTGGGCGCCGTCTTCGTGTACGCGACGGGATTGCTGCTGCTGTACTTCGAGCGGCTGGTGGCCGACAAGCACGCCCTCGCCTCGCACGACGAACTGACCGGACTGCTGAACCGCCGTGCCATCGTGATTGCGGGCGAGCGCGAGGTGGCCGTGGCGCAGCGCTGTGGGAATCCACTGACCGTAGCCTTCGTGGACATCGACTTCCTGAAGCAGCTCAACGACGGCCTCGGCCATGAAGCCGGCGACCGCGCCATCGCCGACGTGGCCACGCGGCTCGGCGAGGCCTGCCGACAGGTCGACCTGGTGGGCCGCTACGGCGGCGATGAATTCTGCATCGTCTTTCCCTGCGCCAGCAGCCAGACGGCCGCACTCATCGGCGAACGCCTGCTGGCCTCCGTGCGCCAGTACACCGTCGACCACCGCCGCCCGCTCACGCTGAGCATTGGTTTGGCCTCGCTACCGGCCAATGGCGGAGAATCCTGGGCAAGCCTGATCCGCCGTGCAGACCTGGCGTTGTACGAGGCCAAGGCGCAGGGGCGCGACAGGTTCTGCCTGGCTGCGGAGATCGGAC
>DATINB010000361.1:0-3508 GCA_035474775.1 Luteimonas sp. | reverse complement strand
CGCACCAGGTCGCCCACCTTCACCACGTTGCGCGAGTTGTGCGCGTAGCGGGTCACGTAGCCGTTGCCGTGGTCCACTTCGACCACGTTGCCGTAGCCGGAGCGCACGCCCGAGTAGCTGACCACGCCGTCGGCGACGGTCATCACGGTATCGCCGGTGTCGGCATCGAAGTCGATGCCCTTGTGGAACGCGGCGCCACCGCCGAACGGGTCGGCACGGCCACCGAAGCCGGAGGTGATGTAGCTGCTGGACACCGGCGAACGCGAGGGCATCGCATTGCGGTCGAGTTCGCGGTTGAACAGCAGCGACTCCAGCACCGACAGCTGGCCCCCCGATGCCTTGAGCTCCGACTCCACCTCGCCCATGCCCGCGCGGAGTTCGCCCGCGGCCATGTCGCGCACCGGACCCACGCCGCCGACGCCGACGGCGCGGTCGAAGTCGAACTCGCCGTCGCGCAGCTGGCCGACCTGCGTGAGGCGCTCGCCCAGCGCGTTCAGGCGGTTGGCCTGCGCCTGCAGCTCGCCGAGGCGGGCGGCCAGCGCGTTGACCTCGCGCTGGGCCTCGCGGCGGGTGAGCTCGAGGTTGGCTTCCTGCGCATCGGCGCGGGCCTGGAGGTGCGAGACCTGGGCCGACTGGGTGCCGGCGCCGACCGCGATGCCGGCAGCCAGCAGGAGCGCTGCGGCGATGGCGGGACGGGTACGCGCCACGAGGGTGGCGCGGGAGGCGAGCTGCGCGAGATGCGACTGCGCCTGGTTGCAGAGGGTGTGTAGAGTCATAGGTCCGATGTCTGATTCCAGATCAAAACCACCCGCCGCGCCGGGGCCGCGCATCGCCATGGATGCACTGCTCGCCGATGTGGCCGGCCGTCCGGTCCGTCGCGCCCTGTGGCTGGATGCGATGGACCATCAGTTGCGTGCCCACCTGGCGCCTTCACTGGCCGCGCACGCGCGGTTGGCGAATGTCGATGGCGCCAAGCTGGTATACCTCGTCGATTCGCCGGTCTGGCACGCCCGCCTCAGGCTGGCCGCCCCCGAACTCCTCGCCGCCGCCCGCGGCATCGGCCTCGATGTCGCGGAACTCGTCGTCAGGACGACACGGGAGCCGCCGCGCATCGCGCCTCGGGCACCACGGCCGGCCATTCCCATGTCCAGCACCGCCCGCGAAAGCCTGCAGGCCGCGCTTGCCTCGCTGCGGCCACCGGTTCCATCCGGCGACGACAGCGAGTCGTCCTGAGCAACGTGCCATGGCGGGCGACCCGGGGGCCTCGCGCACGGCAGCGGAGGGGCATGCTACCCACGCCGGGGGACCGGAGAGTTAAACGAGGCCGCCTTTTGGTTACACGGGCGTTAGATTTCTGTTAGAACGTCACGCCACAGTCACAGCGCTGCCGCGTGAAGGCTTTATGATTCAGTGACTTGCAGCATGCCGCGGCGTTCCGCCACGGTCGGAGGCCCCGCTCAGCCGGCGGGCTGCAACAATCCGTAGGTCACCGGGGCCACCGCGGCCTGCGCGTAGGTCACTTCTTCCCATGACGAGCGCTCGGCCAGCAGTGCCCGCACCAGCTTGTTGTTGAGCGCGTGGCCGGACTTGAAGCCTTCGAAGGCACCGATCACCGGACGCCCCGCGAGGTAGAGGTCGCCCACCGCGTCGAGGATCTTGTGGCGGACGAATTCGTCCGCGTAGCGCAGGCCGTCGTCGTTGAGCACGCGGAACTCGTCGAGCACGATGGCGTTGTCCATGGAGCCGCCCAGGCCGAGGTTGCGCTCGCGCATGTATTCCAGGTCGCGCATGAAGCCGAAAGTCCGTGCGCGGCTGACTTCCTGGATGTAGTTGGCGGTCGAGAACTCGACCTCGGCCCGCGACTGCGTGGTGGGGATGGCCGGGTGGTTGAACTCGATGGTGAAACCGAGACGGAACCCGTCGTAGGGCTCGAAGCGCGCCATCTTGTCGCCCTCGCGCACCTCCACCGTGCGCTTGATGCGGATGAAGCGCTTGGGCGCGGCCTGCTCGACCACCCCGGCGGACTGCAGCAGGAACACGAACGGGCCGGCCGAGCCGTCCATGATCGGCACTTCCGCCGAGGACAGGTCGACCATGATGTTGTCGATGCCGAGACCGGCCAGCGCCGACATCAGGTGCTCCACCGTCTGCACCTTGGCACCGCCCTGCGACAGGCCGGTGCACAGCGTGGTCTCGGTGACGAGGGTGGCATCGGCCGGCACCTCCACCACCGGGTCTAGGTCGACGCGCCGGAACAGGATGCCGGTATCCACCGCCGCCGGGCGCAGGGTGAGGTAGACCTTTTCGCCGCTGTGCAGGCCGACACCGGTGGCCCGGATCACGCTCTGGATGCTGCGCTGCTGGACCATGCGTCAGGAGGGCCGGAAATCGCGGCGGATGCCACGCGTGGGAGGGTGCAATACGACCGCCGCAGGTTAGCACGCAGGGTGCTGAACCTGAACGGAGGAGCCCGGGCCCTCGCCACCCCCGCGCGCGGGCGCGGGGGATGGGCGCGGCGTCAGTCCGCCTGGCGGCGCAGGAACGCCGGGATGTCCAGGTAGTTGCCGGTATCGCTGCCGAAGTCGGCGACCGCGGGGGTGGCCGACGGTTCCGGGCTCCCGCCGCTGCGGCCACGCAGGCTCGACGCCAGGCTGGGCGCCGCGTGCGCGGACTCGTAGCTGTCCTCCACGAACATGCCGGTGGTGCCGTCGCGCTTGCCCTGGGTGTTGATCAGCTGCACGTGCGGGCGGCGCACCGGCTCGTGGCCGAAGTCGACGCCGCCATTGCCACGCACCGAGGGCCGTGCCGCGGCGCGGTTAAGGCCGGTGGCGACCACGGTCACCCGCACCTCGTCCTGCATGTCCGGGTCGAGCACGGTGCCGATGACGATGGTGGCGTCTTCGCTCGCGAAGTTCTCCACCGTGCGGCCGACCTCGTCGAACTCGGCCATGGTGAAGTCCGCACCGGCGGTGATGTTGACCAGGATGCCGTTGGCGCCGGCCAGGTTGACGTCGTCCAGCAGCGGGTTCTGGATCGCGGATTCAGCGGCCGCCTGCGCGCGGTCGTCGCCACGCGCGGTGCCGGTGCCCATCATCGCCAGGCCCATCTCGCTCATCACCGTGCGCACGTCGGCGAAGTCGACGTTGATCAGGCCGGGCCGCACGATCAGGTCGGCGATGCCCTGCACGGCGCCCAGCAGCACGTCGTTGGCGGCGCGGAAGGCCTGGATCATGGTGGCGTTGCGGCCGAGCACGGTGATCAGCTTCTCGTTGGGGATGGTGATCAGCGAATCGCAATGCTGCGACAGGTCCTCGATGCCCTTCAGCGCGACCTGCATGCGGCGGCGGCCTTCGAACGGGAACGGCTTGGTGACCACGGCCACGGTCAGGATGCCCATCTCCTTGGCCAGCTGCGCCACCACCGGCGCGGCGCCGGTGCCGGTGCCGCCGCCCATGCCCGCGGTGATGAACACCATGTCCGCGCCCTGCAGGGCATCCATGATGATCTC
>DATINB010000360.1:0-5727 GCA_035474775.1 Luteimonas sp. | reverse complement strand
CCCGGCGCCGTGCTCGGCGGCGGTGCCGCCAACGACATCGCCGGGCGCGCGCTGGTGGTGCTGGGCGCGACTTCCGGGGCCACCAGTGCGCGCGTCGCCTGCGGCGTGGTCAGGCTGCAACCCTGAGGTTTCACGGGCGCGAGACCCACGCTGCACCGTCCTCGGGCCCTCCGCGCCGCCTGGCGCCGCATCGGGACCTCGACATGCGCATGACCCACACCCTGCTCGCAGCCGCCATGCTGATGACACTGTCCGCCTGCGACCGGTCCACCGAACCGGCCGCGGCGGCCGATGCCGCCGCCACGCCGGCTGCATCCGATCCCGCACCGCCCGCCGACACCGCGCCGATGGCCCCGGCCAGCGGGTCGGCGATGGCTGCTTCCGCCACCACCACGTTGGCCGCGACCGAGGGCAACGCCGTCGCCGGCGACCTTCGGCTGGAGGCCAGCAACGGCGGCGTGCGCATCAGCGGCACGGTGACCGGCCTGGCCCCCGGCAGCGAACACGGCTTCCACGTCCACGAAAAAGGCGACTGCAGTGCGCCCGATGCCAGCAGCGCCGGTGGCCACTTCAATCCGGCCGACACCGACCACGGCAAGGTCGGCCAGGCGCCGCATCATGGCGGCGACACCGACAACCTCACGGCCGACGCACAGGGCAGCGCGCAGGTGGACAGGATGCTCGAGGGCGTGACGCTGGGTGATGGCGCGGCGACCGACGTCGTCGGCAAGGCGGTGGTGGTGCACGCCAAGCCGGACGACTACACCTCGCAGCCGTCCGGCGACGCCGGCGACCGTCTTGCCTGCGGCGTGATCGCCAAGGCGGGCTGACTACAGCGCGTCCGCGGGCGCGCCATTGCATTGCACGAAGGTCACCGGAATGGCGTGCGCGTCCAGCACGCTGGCCCATTGACGCTGGCGCGCCTCGAACTGCGCGAAGCGGCGCGCCAGCCAATCCGCGTCGTCCTGCCCGGGGCAATCGCGCTCCCGCCAGGCGCGGGGTGACAGCAGGGCCATGTGGGCCATGCCGTCGGCATAGCGCAGGGCCGGCTCCGGGGGCGTGTCCACCAGCGTGGCACGACCGGGTGCGAACAACGCGCCCTCGATCACCGGCCACAACGTGTCCAGGCCCGCGTGGCCGTACTGCAGCGCCGTCATCGCGCACAGGTCGCGGAGGGTCAGGTAGCGGGCATGCTCCACCTGCAGGCCGAAGGCGGCCTGCGCGGCAAGCGCGGTGTCGGCGGCCGCCATGCCGCGCTCCATGAGGTCCGATTCGAGGCGCGCGTCGACGCGCGCCAGGCTTTCGGAGGCGCCGGAAAGTACGAACGGCACCAGCCGCAACACGCCACCCCGGAACGCCGGATCCGGCGCCAGCGCTCCCGGCAGGTGGCCATCGCGCGCCCCGAATGCGATCACGCGAGGCTGTGCGCCGGCGCGGGGTGCATGCGCCGCCAGTGCAGCGAGCGTGGCATGCAGTGGCCAGCCCGGGCGCAGCAGTTCCACCGGGTCGTAATTGGCGGCGACCACGGTGCAGTCGAGCAGCGCGGCGTCCGCGGCCTGCGCGGCGAGATCGCGTGCGATCAGCGCGCCGATTGCGCCCGCGGCATCCTGCTCGACACGGTCGCCGATACCGGCCAGGCCGTCGCCGGGCGACAGCTCCAGTGCGAGTGCTCCGGCGCAGGGCGGGAGCGGCGTGGGCGCGGAATGTGCGTCGGGACGGGTCATTTGCCGTGCGCGGTGGCGGGGCTAAACTGCAGCCCATTATGCCTGCCGTGTCCGGCAGGCCACCGCGAGGTCTCCCGATGCTGCATGGTCGTCCCGTCGCCGTTCTCGGCGGCGTCCGCATTCCGTTCTGCCGCCAGAACACCGCCTATGCCGATGTCGGCAACCTGGGCATGTCGGTGCGCACGCTGGGCGCGCTGGTCGAGAAATTCGGCCTGCACGGTCAGCAGCTCGGCGAGGTCGCGATGGGCGCGGTGATCAAGCACAGCAGCGACTGGAACCTGGGGCGCGAAGCGGCGCTGTCGTCGGGCCTGTCGGCACTGACGCCGGGCATCACCCTGCAGCGCGCCTGCGGCACCTCGCTGGATTCGGTCATCACCATCGCCAACAAGATCGCCATCGGGCAGATCGAGTCCGGCATCGGCGGCGGCAGCGACACCACCTCGGACGTGCCGATCGTGTACGGGCAGACGCTGCGGCGGCGGTTGCTGGCCGCCAACGCCGCGAAGACCCCGCGCGACAAGCTGGCGCAGTTCAAGGGCTTCGCGCTGCGCGAGCTGAAGCCCAGTTTCCCCGGCGTCGCCGAGCCGCGCACCGGCAAGTCGATGGGCGAGCACTGCGAGGACATGGCCAAGGAGTGGGCGATCTCGCGCGATTCGCAGGACGAGCTGGCCGTGGCCTCCCACCACAAGCTGGCCGCCGCCTACGCGCGCGGGTTCTTCGACGACCTGGTGGTGAGCTTCCGTGGCGTGTCCCGCGACAACATCCTGCGCCCCGATACCGCGCTGGCCAAGCTGGCCACGTTGAAGCCCGCGTTCGACAAGACCTCCGGGCGCGGCACGCTCACCGCGGCCAACTCCACGCCGCTGACCGACGGTGCCGCCGCCTGCCTGCTGGCATCCGACGACTGGGCGCGGACGCACGGCCACGAGGTGCTGTGCCATCTCCGCGATGCGCACGTGGCTGCGGTCGACTTCGTGCACGGCGAAGGCCTGCTGATGGCGCCGACCATCGCGGTGCCGGAGATGCTGGCGCGCAACGGCCTCACGCTGCAGGACTTCGACATCTACGAGATCCACGAGGCCTTCGCCGCGCAGGTGCTGTGCACGCTGCGCGCGTGGGAGAGCGAGGAATACTGCCGGACCCGCCTGGGCCTCGACGCGCCACTGGGGCGCATCGATCCGGCGAAGATCAATCCCAACGGCTCCTCGCTCGCCACCGGCCATCCGTTCGCGGCGACCGGCGCACGCATCGTCGCCGCGGCCGCCAAGCAGTTGCACGAACGCGGGGGTGGCCGTTGCCTGGTGTCGATCTGCACCGCCGGCGGCATGGGCGTGGTCGCCATCCTGGAGCGCTGATGCACTGGTAGGCTGCGCGGACCGCGCTGCCGCGGTGACCGCGGAGCGGACAGTGCCGGACAACTGGTTGCGGATCGCGCTGTGCGGCGGGTTGCTGGTGCTCGCCAGCTGCAGCAACGGCCCCCAGGGCGAGGTCGCGGCGGACGCCGCGGCACCCGCCGCGGCGCCAGTGGCGGCGGTTGCCGACGTCTCCGCGGCAGCGGCCGACACGGCGGGTGCCGGGGTCGCCGGCTCGCAGCTGGCGTCGAGCGCGGCCACCCACGAGGACGGCACGCGGCGTTTCATCCGCACGGCACGCGCCGAGTTCATGGTCGCCGATGTCTACCGCTCCGCGCTGGCGATCGAGGACCTGGTGGCGCAGCACGGCGGTTTCGTGGCCAGCAACGCGATCACCAGCGATGTCGGGCGCACGCGGCGCCATGGCCGCGGCAACGGTCGGGCGCTGGAACTGGCGGAGTACACCACCCGCGGCACGCTGGAAGTCCGCGTCCCCGGCGCACGGACCCAGGCCTTCCTGCGCGCGCTGGCGCGGCAGATGGTGTTCCTGGACAGCCGCACCTTCGAGGCCCGCGACGCGCGCCTCGAAATCCTGCGCCAGACCCTGGCGGTGCAGCGCAACCAGCAGGCGCAGCAGGCACTGGGCGACGTGGCGGCGCCGGCGGGCAAGCCCGGCGCCCGCGCGGACGTGCTGACCGCGCAGGCCGCCGCCCGCGCCGCGCGCGACGAGGCGGAGGTCGCCCGCCTCGAATTCGAGGATCGGGTCGCGCTGGCCACGCTCGAACTGGTGATGCGCCAGCCGCCCAGGGTGCGCTCGATCGAGGTCGTCGACACCGATGCGGCATTCCGGCGCGCCGGGCCCGGCTTCCTGTCGCGCGCCGGCCAGTCCCTCGCCGTCGGCTGGGTCGGGCTGCTCGACCTGGTGGTGTGGATGCTGGGCGCGTGGCCGCTGTGGCTGGCCGCGGTGGCAGGCCTGGCGGCCTGGATCCACCGCCGGCGCCGCCGTGGTCGGCGCGCGCCGGAGGGCTGACGCCGGCCGCCCGCGGGGTCGGCTAGCCGCCGGGGTGCGGCGGGTCCCGCCGTGGCCCGGGGCCGTTCGCGTCCACGCCGGCCAGCCGCGTATCGACGTGCACGGCCGATGGGTCCGCGCCCGGGCCCGGTGCCAGGAAGCCGTTCACCGGCTCGCCGCGTGACGCGCGCAGCGCGTTGGCATAACTGAAGCGGGCGCGCGCCTCGTCGCCCTGCTCCACGAAGCCGTGGCCGAGCTCTTCCCATGCCTCGGTCCCCGCGCCCTGCTCGACCGCGCGGTGCAGATAGGCCTCGGCCTGCTCCCATCGCCCCTGCGCCCGCGCCAGCCGTGCGAGGCCGAGCAGCAATGCCGGGCTGCGCGGGTAGGCCTGCAACCAGCGCTCGGCAGTGGCCTGGCGGTGCTCGTAGCGCCCGACCGGCAGGCGCGCGTAGTCGCCGGCCAGGCCTTCGTCCCAGCGTGCGTCCAGCGCCTGTTCGATGGTCTTGCTGGCCGCGTCGTCCCAGCCCAGGTCGGCGGCGCGCCGCGCGTAGGCACGCGCCACCGCCGGTTCGGTGCGCAGCGCCTTGGGCAGTGCTTCCCATCGTTCGGCGAGCAGGTTCGAATCGCCGGCTTCGCGCAATGCGCCCGCCGCCCATTCGGTTTCGTAACGCGTCCAGTCGTGGGCGGCCACGGCATGCTGCTGCTTCAATGCGCCCAGCAGCCCGTAGGCATCGGCGTACTTGCCGGAGATCGCCAGCGCCTGCGCGCGCAGCACCAGCCCGCGCGGCGGCAGCGGCTGCGCACCGGGCATGTCGAGCGCCACCAGGGCATCGGTGGGGCGGCCATCGGCCAGTGCCAGTTCGGCACGGGCGAGGGCGCGCGAGGCGGCGTGGCTGTCGTCGATGCCATCCAGGTGGCGCTCCGCGTCCTCGCGGCTGCCGCGCGCCAGCGCCGCACGTGCCGCACCGATGCGCGCCACGGCGGCGTCGGCCGGGTTGTCGTCTTCGGCCAGCAGCTTCTCGGCACGCGCGTAATGGCCCTGGTGCAGCGAATCCAGGCCGCCGCCGAGGCGGGCCCGCGAGCGGCGCTCGCCGCGCTGGCGCCAGGCGCGGAAGGGAAGCGTGAGCAACGTCCACAGCAGCCACAGCCCGAATGCCAGCACCAGCAGGCCGGCGCCCGCCCACAGCACCGTGGTGGTGTAGTCGGTGCCGCGGAAGCGCACGAGGACGTAACCCGGATCCTGGGCCAGCAGGTACCACCCCGCGGCACCGACCAACGCCAGCAGGATCCACAGCAGCAAGTTGCGCAACACGTTCATGGCGATCTCCCGGAATGCAGCCACCCTACCCCGGGGCGGGTCCGGCCGGTGTCGATTCGCGCAGTCCGCCGGCTCAGCCGGACACGTCCGCGGGAGGTCGGCGACGCGCGTCCACCATGGCGCGCACCAAAGTGGCCGGTCGCGCATCGGCGGCGCGGGTGATGCGGGTGAAGCCGCGCGTCGCGGCCAGTTCCGCCAGTCGCTGGCTGGCGGCGATCACCTGTGCGCGGCGCATCGCCTGCACGGCGTCGGGCGGCAAGCGTGCGAGCACGCCGTCCAATGCCTCGCCGCTGCTGAGGGCGAGCCACGCGGGGCCATCGAGCG
>DATINB010000359.1:0-4798 GCA_035474775.1 Luteimonas sp. | reverse complement strand
CCGTGACACGAGCGACATCGGGCGCGGGCTCCGCGCCGTGGCGTTGGAGCGCTCGGCCGGGCAAGTCGTGCAGGTGGTCCTCACGCTTGCCGTCCTCCTCGTCCTGCCCTCGCCGGTGCACGCGGCCATGCCGCTCGTCGCGTTCGCTCTCGTCGCGGTTGCCGCCTGCGTCGCGCTGGCGGCGCGCGGCCATTCGCTGGTCGTCGCCGACAATTTCGCCAACAGTTCACGCGCGGTGCCGGGCCGCCTGCGCGCGATCCTCGGTGCACCGCTCGACGTGCGCGAGGTGGACCTGCGGGACCGCGCGGCCACGTTCGCGTTGTTCTCCGACCAGCGATTCGATGCCGTCGTCCACTTCGCGGCGTTGAAGTCCGTCGGCGAATCCTCGCAGCGGCCGCTGGACTACTTCGAGAACAACATCGGAGGCACCATCCACCTGCTGCAGGCGATGCGCGCGCATGCCGTTCGCCGCCTGGTGTTCAGCTCGTCGGCCACCGTCTACGGCGACCCGGACACCGTCCCGGTGCGCGAGGACGCCCCGTTGCGCGTCACCAACCCGTACGGGCGAACCAAGCTGGTGACGGAGCAGCTGATCGGCGACGTCTGCGCGTCGGACCCTGCGTTCCGCGCCATCAACCTGCGCTATTTCAACCCCGTCGGGGCGCATGCATCGGGCACCATCGGCGAGGATCCGAATGGCATCCCCAACAACCTGATGCCCTATATCTGCCAGACCGCGGTGGGGCGGCGGCCGTACCTGTCGGTGTTCGGCGGCGACTGGCCGACCGTCGACGGCACCGGCGTTCGCGACTACATCCATGTCGTCGACCTGGCACGCGCCCATGCCGATGCACTGGACTACGCGCAGGCGGCGGACCGCAGCGCCACGGTGAACCTGGGGACCGGCCGTGGCGTGAGCGTGCTGGAACTGGTGCGCGCGTTCGAGCGAGCCTCCGGGCGCGAGGTGCCCGTGCGGGTCGTCGCGCGGCGCCCGGGCGACGTGGCCGAGGTCCACGCCGACCCGGCGCTCGCCGCGACGCTGTTCGGCTGGCGCGCGGAACTCGACGTCGATGCGATGTGCCGCGATGCGTGGCGCTGGCAGTCGCAGAACCCGGATGGCTATGCGGAAGGGGCTCCCGGGGCCGGATCCCCGTGGGTCACCGACCCAGCCACGCCGCCACCGGCCCGGGGGCCTGCATCCAGCTGAAGTGGTCGGCGGGGCGGCCCAGTGCCGTCGCGTCGAAGACGACCTGCCGGCTCGCCGCCAGCGGCATCTTCTGCAGCAGGAAGCGCAGCGAACCCTCGGGTGCGAGCCAGTCGTCCGTGAAGAGCACTGCGCGCACGTCGGACGTGATGCCCCGCAGGCGCAGCTCGAGGTCGGCCTCGACCCGGCTGGCTGCATAGCGGCCGGTCCGGGCGCTGCGCGCCCAGTCCGCCATCACGCCACGCGATTCGTTGCCGCCGAACCCGATGCGCCGCCCGGGCAGCGCGCCGTTGCGCTCGGCGAGCCAGGGCAGGAAGCGGTAGACCAGGGGCAAGCCCGCACGCTGCGGCCACGGGAACGCCCGCCAGTACGGCGACCCCGAGCCCACCAGCCACAGGGCCGCGGCCGTGTCCGGGGCCAGTGCGAGTCGCAGGCAGGCCAGCTGCCCGCCCAGGCTGTGCCCACCGATCACCCGCGGCATGCCCGGCAAGGCCGCGACCACGGCCGCCTCGCTCGCCGCCAGGTCCAGCATCAGCAGCTCCCGGTAGCCCCAGTCCATCGTGCGGCCGGCCCGCAGTGAGCTGCTGCCGTGGCCGCGCCACTCGTGCACGAAGACCGCCGTGCCCCCCGCTGCGAGCGCGTCGGCAAAGGCAAGGTAGTGGCGGGCAGCCACGCCCAAGGCCGGCAACCACAGCAACGAACGCAGCGGGTGCGTGGGAATGCGCGCGATCAGCCGACAGGCGTGTCCGTCGGTGGCCTGCAGCGCGAGCTCGGCGGTGCGCGTCGCGCTCAGGGATCGACCCCGGCCCCGAAATGGTCCAGCACCACCACGTCACCGCGGCCCGGTCGCGTGCCCTGCTGCAGGGCGCGGCGGACATAGCCGATCGCATCTTCGCAGGCGTCGCGCAGGTCGCGCCCGCGGCACACATTGGCCGCGATGGCGGATGACAAGGTGCACCCGGTGCCATGGCCCTCGAGCGCCATGCGCGGCTGCGCGAAGCGCGATGGTCCGGTGGCATCCAGGAAACGGTCGATGACCTGCGCCCCTTCGTGCAGGTGGCCGCCCTTCAGGAGGATCGCGCCGGTGCCCAGTGCACGCAGTTCCGCGAGCGCGGCATCGGCATCGGCCGCGTCGCGGATGTCGTGGCCCAGCAACAGCGCCGCCTCGGGAATGTTCGGCGTCAGCAGCGTGGCCAGCGGCAACAGCCGCCCGCGCAGGGCATCGAGTGCATCGCCCGCCAGCAGCCTGGCGCCGGAGGTGGCGACCATCACCGGGTCCAGTACCACGCAGGCCGGCCGCCACGCCAGGATGGCATCGGCGACCGCCTCGATCACCTCCGCCGACGCCAGCATGCCGATCTTGACCGCGCCGATCGCGAAGTCGTCGAAGCAGGCGTCGACCTGCGCACGCAGGAACCCGACCGGCGGCACCTCGACCGCGGTGACGCCACGGGTGTGCTGCGCGGTGAGCGCAGCGATGGCGGAGAGTCCATGCACCCCGTGCGCGGCGAAGGTCTTCAGATCGGCCTGGATACCGGCACCGCCGCCGGAATCGGAGCCGGCGATCGTGAGCACGCAGGGCACGCGTCGAGCGAACGGTGCTTGGGTCGGATCGGCGGCTGGCGTCATCCCGCCATTGTGCCTGCCCCGCCGGCATGGCCGGGTCCGCAAGCACCCGGCGCTGCCGCCGCTACAGCACCTCGGACGCGTAGTCCGCCAGCCGCGAGCGCTCGCCGCGGCGCAGGGTGATGTGCGCGCTGTGCGCCCAGCCCTTGAAGCGGTCGACCGCGTAGGTGAGGCCTGACGTGGTCTCGGTGAGATACGGGGTGTCGATCTGCTCGACGTTGCCGAGGCAGACGATCTTGGTGCCTGGCCCGGCGCGGGTGATCAGCGTCTTCATCTGCTTGGGCGTCAGGTTCTGCGCCTCGTCGAGGATCAGCCAGCGGTCGAGCAGGGTGCGCCCGCGCATGAAGTTCATCGAGCGGATCTTGATCCGCGAGGCCAGCAGGTCGTTGGTGGCCGCGCGGCCCCAGCTGCCGCCTTCCTTGTTGTGCGGCATGAGCACTTCGAGGTTGTCGGTGAGCGCGCCCATCCACGGCGTCATCTTCTCCTCCTCGGTGCCGGGCAGGAAGCCGATGTCCTCGCCGACGCTGATGGTGGCGCGGGTCATGATGATCTCGCGGTAGCGCTGCTGGTCGAGCGCCTGGGCAAGGCCCGCGGCCAGCGCCAGCAGGGTCTTGCCGGTGCCGGCGGTGCCGAGCAGGGTGACGAAGTCGATCTCCGGGTCCATCAGCGCGTTGAGCGCGAAGTTCTGTTCGCGGTTGCGCGCGGTGATGCCCCAAACCGCGTGCTGCGCGCTGCGGTAGTCGTCGACGATCTGCAGGGTCGCGCGTTCGCCGTCCAGGCGCACCACCCGCAGCTCGGCATCCTCGTCGCCGGGGAGGTACAGGTACTGGTTCGGGTGCCAGGTCTCGTCCTCGGCGCGGCGCAGCTCGTAGTAGGTGCGGCCTTTTTCGGTCCACGACTTCAGGTCCTGGCCGTGGCGCTGCCAGAAATCCTCGCGCAGTGGCGTGGCGCCGGTGTAGAGCAGGCTGAAATCGTCGAGTGCGCGGTCGTTCTCGTAGTCCTCCGACGCGATCCCGGCGATCGCCGCCTTGATGCGCAGGTTGATGTCCTTGGACACGAACACCACCGGCATGGTGAGGTCCGCGGCCTGCAGGGCGAGGATCGACGCGATGATGTCGTTGTCGGGCTTGTCGTCGGCGCGCTTGCGCGTCTCCAGCGCGCCGGTCTGGAAACGCAGCACGCCGATGCTGGCCGCCGTGCGCAGCTGCAGGCCGTCAGGGCGTTCCAGGCGCAGGCCCGAGGCCAGCTTCTCGGCACCCTGTCCCTCGATCAGCTCGTTGATGAAGCGGCTGACCTGGCGCGCGTTGCGGCTGGCCTCGGTCATGCCCTTCTTGCCGTTGTCCAGTTCCTCGATGACCTGCATCGGCAGGTAGACGTCGTGTTCCTCGAACTTGAACAGCGCGGTCGGGTCGTGCATCAGCACGTTGGTGTCGAGCACGTTTATGCGCTTGCCTTTGGTCATCGCGGGCTCCGGGGCGGGTCGGGCGTGGGACAGCGGGGAAGGTGTAACGGATCGACAGCGGAGTGCTGTCCGCGACGCCGCAGCCGCGCGGGGTCGCCCGCACCGCGCAGGGCGCGGCAGGATCGCGGGCTCCTGGGTACAGGCGTCACTTCGCCTGGGCTGCCTTCAGCGCGTCGAGCACGGCATGCGCATGGCCGGGCACCTTGACCCCGCGCCACATGGCGACCACGCGCGAGCCCGGATCGAGCAGGAACGTGCTGCGCTCGATGCCGAGCACCTTGCGGCCGTACATGTTTTTTTCGCGGATCACGCCGAACGCGTTGCACACCGCTTCGTCGACGTCGCTGATCAGGGCAAACGGGAATGCGTGTTTGGCGCAGAAGTTCTGGTGCGATTTCACCGAATCGCGCGAGACGCCGAGGATGGTGGCGCCGGCCTGCGCGAACTGCGGCGCGAGGTCGCGGAAGTCGATGCCTTCCTGCGTGCAGCCCGGCGTGTTGTCCTTC
>DATINB010000358.1:0-6989 GCA_035474775.1 Luteimonas sp. | reverse complement strand
TTGTGGCTGATTTATCCCCCAGCTGGCAACGGCTGGGGGGTTTTTCGTTTCGGCTCTGCCACATAGAAGCTGGACCATAACGATCAGCAAAGGCGAACCCATGCGGCACACATCACCAAAATTGCAGGTGTTAGTCGGCCTTGATGTTCTTGATCACGCGTGAGAGCGGAATGATCTCGACGCCGTAATGAGCAATCCATTACCGCGGATCTCTACAACTGAACGCGGTCCAGCACCGGGAAAACGTAGCGGTCGCTGCCAAGAGCGATGAGCGTCTCCGCTATCACATGCCATTCAGGCCTCTTGCCGATCAGCCGCCGACGGTATCAGCTCGCCCACGCTGCCGCCTTGATGAGTAGCAGGTCGCGCTTGAAGAAATCCTGATGGAAGCATCGCTGAGATGATCGCTTGTCACGGTGGCACACGCGCAGTAGCAACATACAGCTCTTCTATTTTCTCTGGATGAACTTCTCGTTTTATCCGGGACCCGGGACTTCGTAGCGCAGTGCTTGAATGATCACTGCCAAGGCTGGCGCCAGTTGGCGGCGGTTGGCGTAGTAGAGGTGGTAGCCAGGGTAAGTCGGCCACCAGTCCTCGAGCACCGGCACCAGCCGACCTGCCCGGACATGAGGCTCGATGACGTCGAATGGCACGTAGGCGAACCCCAGGCCGTCAAGCGCCGCCTGCAGCATCAGGAAAGTGTTGTTGAACACGGCCTGCCCGTCCACGCGCACGCTCAGCGACTCCCCGCCCTTCTCGAAGTCCCAGGCGAACAGGTTGCCGTGCGTGGCCAAGCGCAGATTGACGCAGCGGTGCGCGGTGAGGTCTCGCGGCACCATCGGCAAGGTCCTGCCGACCAAGTACGCCGGCGAGGCGGCGACACCCATGCGCAGCCCTGGGGCGATGGGCACGGCGACCATGTCCTTGTCCACCCGGTCGCCCACCCGCACGCCGGCGTCGAAGCGCTGCGCGGCGATGTCCGTAAACGCGTAGTCGACGCTGAGCTCGACCTGCACGTCGGGATACTCGCGCAGTACGGGCAGGAGCTTCGGCCAGAGGAGGGTCGTGATGGCGTGGTCGTGGGCGGTGATGCGCACGGTACCGGCGGGCTTGTGGCGCAACTCGCTCAGCGATGCGAGTTCCTGTTCGATCTCTTGGAGCCGAGGCGCCACATTGGCCAACAGCCGCGCTCCCGCTGCCGTGGTGGCGACGCTGCGGGTAGTCCGGGTCAGCAGCCGTACGCCCAGCCGCGCCTCCAGCGCCAGCATCGCGTGACTCAGGGCAGAGCGTGACATGTCCAGCTGAGCGGCCGCGCGCGTGAAGCTGCGTTCGCGCGCGACGACCACGAAGGCATGCAGATCCTGGAGATTGTTCTTGGCCATTGGTGAGTGCGGTGCACAAGTGCATCCCGATTCTGCCGTCTTCTCAACCAGTGCCAAGGTTTCTACAGTGAATGAATCGAACATGCATTGGCCACCAGGCAGGCTGTCAATCATTTCCAAGGAGCTTTTCCCATGTGCGCCTTTCCCTTCAGAACGCTGCTGTGCTTCACGGCCCTTCACTCATTGAGCGCCTCGGCGGTGGAGTCCGCGCCCGCTTCGGGCGCCGTTCAGGAGATCGCCCGCGCTGGCAGCCAGCCGTCTGCAACGGGCCCAGCGCAATACTTCACCGGTCGTGTCCGGGTCGATCCGGTCTGGCCGGCCACCGACACCCTCAATGCCTCCGGCGGCCTGGTCACGTTCGAGCCCGGCGCGCGCTCGGCTTGGCACACCCATCCCGCGGGCCAACGCCTGGTGGTGACGGCCGGCGTGGGCCTGACGCAGGAATGGGGCAAGGCGGTCCAAGAGATCCGGCCCGGGGACGTGGTGTGGTGCCCGCCGGGGGTCAAGCACTGGCACGGTGCGACGCCGGGCACGGCAATGACCCACTTGGCGGTCACCGGCACTGTCAACGGCAAGAACGTCGAATGGATGGAGAAAGTCAGCGATGACCAATACACCGCGCGCTAGACCCATCGCCCGTCTCTGTGCCCTGATGGCCTTGGGAGTCGCCTCCGCGATCGGCCATGCGGCAACCCCGTCCAAGGAACCCGACGCCATGACCCAAGCCCAAGCCGAGACGCTCTCGGCACGCCAGCAAGCCATCGTCCCCATCGCGGCGCATGCCGCCGCCGGCGACATGCCCCGACTCGCCGAAGCCCTGGAGCGGGGTCTCGACGCCGGACTGACGGTGAGCGACGCCAAGGAGATTCTCGTTCAGCTCTACGCTTACGCGGGCTTCCCACGCAGTCTGAACGCGCTGGGCGAAATGATGAAGGTGATCGAAGCGCGCAAGCAGCGTGGCATCCAGGATGCCCCGGGGCGCGAGCCGGGCCGCGCGATTCCGAAGGGAGACGCGCTGCTGGCCGCCGGCACCGCCAACCAGACCCGACTCGCCGGGGCACCCGTGAAGGGACCGCTGTTCGACTTCGCGCCGGTCGCAAACGAGTACCTGCGTGCCCACCTGTTCGGCGACATCTTCGAACGGGACAACCTGGACTGGCAGAGCCGCGAGATCGCCACGGTGAGCATGCTGGCCGCGCTCCAGGGCGCCGACTCCCAGCTGCAATCACACATGGGAATCAGCATGAACGTGGGTATCTCGACCGGTCAACTCACCCAGCTGACGCAGGTGCTTGCCGATCAGGTCGGCCTCGAAGCCGCGACGCGGGCCCGCGGTGCGCTCGCCCGACAGATGGCCGCGAAAGCGAAGCCCTAGGTCCTGCCTGTAGGTCTCGACGCTCTCATTGCTGCGAACGGTGCAGCAGTGCGCTGCTCGGAGGCGGCTGGTTTCGTCGGACGGGCTCCGGGAGACTGGCCCTCGGGCTCGCCTCCTTCAAGTCGTCTTCAGACAACCTGAAGACCTGCCTTCCCACGACTCGGAACGCCATGCAAAACACCAGCGATCTCAGGATCAATCGACGCGACCTCTTCGTCTACGGCGCGGGCGTCTCGGTCATCGCCCATTCCGAAGCCGCATCGAAGGAGGCCAACACCATGACTTCATCTCCCTCCCTTCCCGCTGAATCGTCCTACGGTGTAAGCCTGCAGGTGAACGGCAAGCCGCAACGCCTCGATCTCGACCCGCGCACGACCCTGCTCGACGCGCTGCGCGAGCACCTGCACCTCACCGGAACCAAGAAGGGTTGCGACCATGGGCAGTGCGGCGCGTGCACCGTGATCGTCGATGGACGCCGGCTGAACTCCTGCCTGACGCTGGCGGTGATGCACGAAGGCGCCGACGTCGTCACCGTCGAAGGCCTGGGCACGCCCGGCGCCATGCATCCCATGCAGACCGCCTTCGTGAAGCACGACGGCTTTCAGTGCGGCTACTGCACACCCGGACAGATCTGCTCGGCGGTGGCCGTTCTGGACGAAATCAAGCAAGGCATTCCGAGCCATGTCACCCACGACCTCACGGCCCGGCCGATGTTCAGCGCCGACGAACTGCGCGAGCGCATGAGCGGCAACATCTGCCGCTGCGGCGCCTACGCGAACATCGTCGATGCGGTCTCCGAAGTCGCGGGAGGCAAGGCATGAAACCGTTCAGCTACGAACGCGCCCGAACGCCGGCCGAGGCCGCTGCGCTGGCCGCCCGGGCACCGGCCGCCAGCCGGTTCATCGCCGGGGGCACGAACCTGCTGGACCTGATGAAGCTCCAGATCGAGACGCCAGCGCACCTGATCGACGTGAACGGCCTGGCCCTGGACAGGATCGAGGCCACGGCCGACGGTGGCCTGCGCATCGGCGCCCTGGTCCGCAACACGGACCTCGCGGCCGACGAGCGCGTGCGACGCGACTACGGCGTGCTTTCGCGGGCGCTGCTCGCGGGCGCGTCGGGACAGCTGCGCAACCGCGCGACCACCGCAGGCAACCTGCTGCAGCGCACCCGCTGCTCGTACTTCTACGACGTGAACCTGCCCTGCAACAAACGCTCGCCGGGCAGTGGCTGCTCTTCGATCAAGGGCTTCAGCCGCTCGCTCGCGGTGCTGGGAGCAAGCGAATCGTGCATCGCCACGCATCCTGGCGACATGGCGGTGGCCATGCGGGTGCTGGACGCGGAGGTGCACACCGTGCGCCCCGACGGCGGAACACGCACGATCCCGATCGCCGACTTCCATCGACTGCCGGGCAATACGCCGCAGGTGGAAACCGCGCTTGAACCCGCCGAGTTCATCACCGCCGTGACCCTTCCCCGCCCTTTGGGCGGCACGCACATCTACCGCAAGGTCAGGGACCGCGCGTCCTATGCGTTCGCACTGATTTCGGTTGCCAGCGTGGTGCAGCGCGACGGAACAGGGCGGCTCGCCGTCGGCGGTCTGGCGGCCAAGCCATGGCGCACCAACGCCGCCGATGCGGCATTGGCGAATGGCGCGAAGGCCACGGCCGAGGCCTTGCTGGCCGGCGCGAAGCCGACCCATGAAAACGCGTTCAAGCTCGTTCTGACCGAGCGAACGATCGGTGCCGTGCTGGCGCAGGCCAAGGGATGACATCATGAAATTCGACACGCCCGCGGGCACGAACCCGATCGATCGCCTCCGTGTCGTCGGACACCCGACCGACCGCATCGAGGGGCCCTCGAAGACGACCGGCACGGCCCGGTATGCCTATGAGTACCCGGCGGAGGACATCGGCGGTTCGCCGGCTTATGGTTTCGTGCTGGGGGCCTCCATCGGCAAGGGCCGGATCGCCGGCATCGACGATGCCCGGGCACGCGCGGTGCCTGGCGTGCTCGCGGTCGTCACGGCCGCCAACGCCGGCAAGCTCGGCGTCGGGGCCTTCTATGTCGACCGCGCGTTGGCCGGGCCCGATGTCGATCACTACGGTCAGGCGGTGGCCATCGTCGTCGCGGAAACCTTCGAGCAGGCGCGCGACGCCGCATCCCTGATCGACGTGCGGTATGCGCGCGCCGAAGGCGCCTACGACCTCGCGGCCGCCAAGGCCACCGCGTTCGCGCCGAAGCCGTCCGAGTTCGGCCCGCCTCCCCAATCGTCGATCGGGGATTTCGACGGCGCCTTCGCGGCCGCGCCGATGCGGCTCGACGAGTTCTACACCACGCCCGACCAGTCGCACGCGATGATGGAGCCGCACGCGACGATCGCGGCCTGGAAGGGCGACAAGCTGACGTGCTGGTGCCCCATCCAGCAACTCAACTGGGGGGCGCGCGACCTCGGTCTGATCCTGGGCGTGCCCAAGGCAAACATCCGCCTGGTGGCCGCCTACATCGGTGGCGGCTTCGGCGGTAAGGGCACGGTGCTGGCGGACACGGTGTCGGCCGCGCTGGCGGCCCGGGCCGTGGGTCGGCCCGTGAAAGTGGCGCTGACCCGACCACTCGTCTTCAACAGCACGACGCACCGTCCGGCGACGATCCAGCGCCTTCGCATCGGCGCGACGCGAGACGGCAGAATCACCGCCATCGGGCACGAAAGCTGGTCCGGCAACCTGCGCGGTGGCCGGACGGAAGCAGCCACGGCATCGACGCGCCTGCTCTATGCCGGCGCCAACCGGATGACCCGGCTGCGTCTCGCGGTGCTGGACCTGGCCGAAGGCAACGCGATGCGCGCGCCGGGCGAAGCGCCGGGGATGATGACGCTCGAGATCGCCATGGACGAGATGGCCGAAAAGCTGAACCTGGACCCGGTTGCGTTCCGCATCCTCAACGACACCCGCGTCGACCCCGAGAAGCCCGACCGTCCGTTCTCGACGCGGCAACTGGTCGAGTGCCTGCGCTTGGGCGCCGAACGTTTCGGATGGGACCGGCGGCAGGCCACGCCCGGGCAGGTGCGCGACGGCGACTGGCTCGTCGGCATGGGCGTGGCATCCGCCATCCGCGGCGCACCGATCGCGAAGTCGGCGGCGCGCGTGCGGCTCGACCGCCAAGGCGTCGTCACGGTCGAGACCGACATGACCGACATCGGCACCGGCAGCTACACCATCATCGCGCAGACCGCGGCCGAGATGATGGGTGTCACGATTGAACGCGTCGTCGTGCGCTTGGCGGACAGCGACTTCCCCGAGTCTCCGGGCTCGGGCGGGCAATGGGGCGCGGCTTCGTCGACCTCCGGCGTGTATGCCGCGTGCGTCAAGTTGCGGGAGGCCGTCGCCAGGAAGCTCGGTTTCGAAGGACCGGGCGTCGAGTTCGCACAGGGCATGGTCCGCTCGGGCGATCGCGCCCTGCCGCTGGCGAAAGCCGCGGAGCTGGGCGAAGTCGTGGCCGAGGACGAGATCACCTACGGCGACCTGTCGAAGCGCTACGCCCAGCAGACCTTCGGTGCGCATTTCGTCGAAGTTGGAGTAAACGAGTTCACTGGTGAAGTCAGACTGCGGCGCATGCTGGCCGTGTGCGCGGCCGGACGCATCCTGAACCCCAAGGCGGCGCGCAGCCAGGTCATCGGGGCGATGGTGATGGGCGCCGGTGCGGCCTTGATGGAACACCTGGTGGTGGACAAACAGGTCGGCTGCTTCATCAACCACGATCTCGCCGGCTACGAGGTGCCCGTCCATGCCGACATCCCGAAGCAGGACGTGATCTTCCTGGACGAGGTCGACCCGACCATGTCGCCCATGAAAGCCAAGGGCGTGGGCGAACTCGGCCTGTGCGGCGTCGCATCCGCCATCGCGAACGCGATCTACAACGCCACAGGCGCACGGGTGCGGGACTATCCGATCACGCTCGACAAGCTGCTGGACAAGCTTCCCGCACAAGGCTGACACGCACCCTCAGCGTATCCCGTTCGATGCACTGCATCCACCATCAGCTCAGGTGCAAACCCGTCATGAGCCTTGAGAACACAACAAGGGTTGCAGTTCGGTGCGCAGGAAATCGACCACCACTCGCACGCGTCGCGGCAGGTGGTCGCGCGAGGCGTACAGGAGCCACACGGCGTTGTCGAAATGGGTCGAAGTCACTTCATAGCCGGGGAACAGGTCCACCAGGCGCCCTGTCCGGAT
>DATINB010000357.1:0-1601 GCA_035474775.1 Luteimonas sp. | reverse complement strand
GACAAACTGCAGCGTCCGCCAAAAGGCTACGACCCCGCGCACCCGCATATCGAGCACATCAAGCTGAAGAGCTTTTTCGTGTGGACCGAGTTGCCCCTGAGGGTGAACGACCCGGACGAGCTGGTGCCGCGGCTGGCGCGCGGATTCGAGGATGCCTACGCGCTGGTGAGCTGGCTGCGCGCGGTGCCCCACACTAACGAGGAATAAAAGGAGGCGACATGGCCTTGCAACACGCAGCATCGGGCGAACGGATCGCCTTGCAACGCGGCGAAGACGACATTGCGAATTTCACGTCGATCGCGCTGGCGAAGACCGAGCACATGGAACTGATCCGGCTGGTCGTTACCAAAGACAAGCCCATGCCCGAGCACCGGGTCGAGGGCGAGATGACCCTGCTGTGCCTGGAAGGCGAGATCGCCTTCGATGCGCACGGCCGCACGGTCGTGCTGCGCCCGAACGAAATGGTGTTCCTGGCCGGCGGCGAACCGCATGCGATCCGCGCCAACCAGGATGCGGTGGCGCTGATGACGATCCTGCTGGGACCGGTGCGGACCGGCGGGCCGACGAATGCGGCGCGCGGGCAGGGGAGCTGAGCGACGGCGTGGGTCCGGTCGCGGCCCGGCCCACCCGGCGAAGCACTACGCCAGTTCGTTGCGCGGATCTCGCGCCAGCAACTGCTTCGCCATCTCGGCCGCGTCATAGCCGTCGAACAGCACGGCCGCCACCGCATCGGTGATCGGCATGTCCACCCCCAGCTTCGCGGCCAGGTCGCGCACCGCTTTCGAACACGGCACGCCCTCGGCCACATGGCCCAGTTCGGCGACGATGGTCTCCAGCGGCTTGCCCTGCGCCAGCGCCAGGCCGACGCGGCGGTTGCGCGACAGGTCGCCCGTGCAGGTCAGGATCAGGTCGCCCATCCCCGTCAAGCCCATGAAAGTGCTGGCGCGTCCGCCGAGCGCGGTGCCGAGGCGGGTGATCTCGGCCAGGCCGCGCGTGATCAGGGCCGCGCGCGCATTCAGCCCGAGCCCGAGCCCGTCGGCGGTGCCGGTGGCGATCGCCAGCACGTTCTTGACGGCGCCGCCCACTTCCACGCCGACCAGGTCGTCGCAGGCGTAGACGCGCAGGTTACCGCCATGCACCGCCGCGACCACGCGGTCGCGCAATTCGGTCGAATCGGAGGCCACTGTCAGCGCGCACGGCAGGCCGCGCGCCACTTCCTGCGCGAACGACGGTCCCGACAGCGCAGCGCCCGGCACGGCCTCGCCCAGTACCTCGCGCACCACCTGGTGCGGCAGCAGGCCGGTGCCGTACTCGAAGCCCTTGCACAGCCAGACCACGTTCGGGACGACGCGGCCTTTCAGCTGCTCGAGCAGCGGGCGCAGGCCGGCCACCGGGCAGGCGGCGATCAGCAGTGCGCCCGGGCCCGCTTCCTCGACATGGCGCAGCGCCGCCTCGAAGTCGGCCGTGACACGCAGCGCGTCCGGCAGCGGCTGTCCCGGCAGGTAGGTGGTGTTTTCGCGCGCGGCTGCGGTCGCGGCCATTTGCTCGGGATTGCGGCCCCACAGCAGCACGTCGTTGCGCGCGGCCACGGCAATCGCCAC
>DATINB010000356.1:0-3740 GCA_035474775.1 Luteimonas sp. | reverse complement strand
GACGGGCTTGTAGACCAGGCCGAAGACCGGCGTGACCTCCTGGTCGTCGTACTCGGCGGTGAGCTCGCCGGTGAAGTACGAGTACGACCGCACGTTGATCTTCTGCAGGCGCGCGCCGGCGGTCACCAGCACGCGGTCTTCGAACAGGCCCAGCGTGTCGGAGAGGAACGCGCTGGTCAGCCGGGTGTCGGCGATGGTGAACGGGTCGGACAGGTCGCCGCCGGCGAACGACACGGTCGATGGCCGCGGCGTGGCCACCGGGTCGTAGAGGTTGGTGGGCAGTGCCTCGCTGTAGAACTCGTAGGCGTTGCGGTTGGTCAGCCAGTTGGCCGAGGCGCCGAAGTTGATTGCATGGCTGACCGGGCCGGTGTCCAGTCGCGTGCGCAGGCCCACGGTGGCGGCCTCGTTGTTGTCGGTGCGCGGGATGAAGGAGCCGCTGACGCTGGCGTCGCCGGTCTGTGCATCGACCAGGGTCAGCGAGCTGTAGAGGCCGTCCTCGCGGCCGTCGCGCGCGCCCAGCGCACCGTAGAGCAGCGTGTCCTCGCCGATGTCCCACTCCGCGCGCAGCTGCCCGAACACGTCGCGCAGCTCGGTGTACTGCCACGGCTGGCCGTAGTTGGTGTCGGCATCGGGGACGCGCGGCACCACGTCGTTGACGGTCACCTTGGGGCGCAGCTGTTCGACGCGGATGTTCTGGTAGGCGAGGTCCAGCGAGGCCCGGAATCCGCTGCCGGCGTAGTCCAGTGCGAGGCCGAGCACGTCGCTGCGGCGGTCCTCGTCGTCGACCGCGACGTCGCCGCCGCGCGTGGTGCCGTTGATACGCAGGCCCCACGCGCCATCGCCGTCGGAGCGGCGTGACACGTCGAAACTCGCCGCGGTGTTGCCGGGCGAGGTGAAGCCCAGCGTGACGCGGTTGAGCGGCTCGCCGCGCGCGCGCTTGGGGATGAGGTTGACGCTGCCGCCGATGCCGGTGCCTCCGGGCGCGGCGCCGTTGAGGAACGCGCTGGCGCCATTGAGCACCTGCACCGACTCGTACAGCTCCGGCGCCACCAGCTGCCGCGGCAGGATGCCGTACAGGCTGTCGTAGCCGATGTCGTCGCCGGTCAGCGCGAAGCCGCGGACCACGAACTGCTCCGCCGCGTTGCCGAAGCCGTAGGTGCTGCGCACCGACGGGTCGTTCTCGAGCACCTGCCCCAGGGTCTGCGGCTGCTGGTTGAGGATCAGCGCCGAGTTGAAGCTGCGGATGCTGAAGGGCACGTCCTCGGCCGCCTGTGCGCCCAGCACGCCGACGGTGCCGGCACGGTCGACGCCGGTCTGGTTGCGGCGCTGGGCGGTGACGATCACGCGGTCGAGGGTGCGCGCGGCGTCTTCCGGCGGCGCGGTGGTGGTGTCCTGTGCGAAGGCGCAGGGCGAGGACAGAACGGCGGCGATCAGCAGAGTGAGGGGGCGGCGGTGGGGAAGGCGGGACACGGAAGACTCCAGGGGCAGGGGTGTGCGGACGGGGAAGCGGGGTCTGCGGTCTTGGAGAGAGGTGCGCAAACGGGATGAGGGGTCGTGAGTGTTGAAGGGCGGCAGATCAGCCGCGTCGCGCCGCACGCGCCCAGAGCACGGCGGCCACCGGCGCGGCGAGCCCCAGCCAGGCCAGGCCATCGCGCCAGCCGTCGCCGGTGAGCGCACTGACCAGCCCGACGAGGCCGGCCACGGCGATGATCATGGGAACGGCGAAGACGCGCCGGAGCGTGCGGCTGTGCGTCATTGCGCGCGCGACAGCCGCTGCGGCGCCGCGGCGGGCAACAAAGCGGCGCGCGTGGCACGCCGCCTGCCGAACCACAGGTACACGCCAGTGGCCAGCACGACGATGGTGAACACGTCGAGCACCGCCCACAGCAGCTTGAGCGGCAGCCCGCCGTAGTCGCCGAAGTGCAACGGGCGCGACAGCGACAGCGCCTTGTAGTACCAGGGCATGGGACGCGACTCGGTAAACGCGCCGGTCTCGGCATCGATCAGCGCGGGCGTGAGCAGCAGTTCCGTCAGCGGCGTATCGCCCTGGAAGAACACCGCGTAGTGGTGGCGCGAGCTGAAGCTGCCGCCGGGAAAGGCGATGAACTGCGGGTTGTTGCCGGGCAGGGCGGCGCGGGCACGCGCCATCGCGCGGTCCAGCGAGCCGTAGCGCGATGGCGGCAGCGGCTCGCGGCCGGCGTAGGCGCGCGTCATGTCGGCAAGCTCGCTGCGTTGCCAGGCCTGGTTGATCGGATCGGCCAGGGTGTGGATGACACCGGTGATGCCGACCACCAGCGTCCACGCCAGGGTCACCACGCCGAGCAGGTTGTGGTAGTCGAGCCACTTGGCGCGTGCGCTGCGCGACTGGCGCAGCGTGCCGAACGGCAGCTTGCGCATGAACGGCGCGTACAGCACCACGCCGGACACGATGGCGGCCGCGAACAGCAGCCCCATGGCGCCGAGGAACAGCATCCCCGGCAGGCCGAGGAACAGGTCGGTGTGCAGCTGCAGGATGAAGTGCATCACGCCTTCGCCCTCGGCCTCGGTCGCGAAGATCCGGCCGGTCGAGCGGTCGAGCTGCAGGATCGTCATGGCGCTGGCCGGCGAATCCGGGCGCGGCGCGGTGGTGACGGTCATCGCCGGCTGGTCGTTGTCGAAGGCCATGAACACCGGCACCTCGCCGGGGCGCTCGCGCAACGCGCGCGCCAGCATCGCGTCCAGCGGCAGCAGCCCCGGGGCATCGCTCGACGAGCCCACGCCGGGCAGCCCGAACCGCGGCGCGCCCTCGGTCAGCCGGTCGATCTCGTCAGGGAAGATCAGCGGCAGGCCGGTCAGGCACAGCATCAGAAGGAACAGGGTGCAGACGAGGCTCGTCCACGTGTGCACCCAGGCCCAGGTGCGGATCGAGCGGTTGCGCATGGGCCGGGATCTTACATGCGAATCAATCTCATTTACAGCGCGAGCAGGGATCACTGCCCTGCCGGCTGGGGCCCGCTTCGAAGGAGCCAGCGGAGCGTGTTCCTCGAGGTGAGGATGAAGCGCCAGTTGTAACCGACGGCGCAAGGACGAGGCCCAGGCGCCTGCTGTGCTTCACTCTGGCGGATAACGCTGGCTGAACTCGTGTTCGCCCATGAGCCTGTTCAGGACCGCGATGGGCGCAGAGCCACAGGCGGCGCGCAATGCTCTGGCTCCGGCATCCGTCTTGTCGTACCCGCGTGGGCCTCCCGTTACGACGATCTCGCCGACGCGGACCCGTCCCGTGCTGTTCGCCACGGCAAGCGGTTGGAAAACGATCATGAAACCTTCGCCGTCGAGTCCGAGCCGGGCGCCTCGGCCGAACAGCACCAGCGGCTCGACGTCCCCGGCACCGTGCAGCCTGAAGCAGCCGTCGCGCAGGATCAGCCGTGCACTCGCGTACTCCAGTGTGACCGGACCCGAACTGCGCTCCTTCCGCGGAAAGATGCGAATGAAGGGCGCCAGGGCGGGATCGACCGCGTCAGCATCGACGGGCGGCGGGAAGTGCAGGTCGACATGGCCGGGGATGACCCATCCCTCTCTAGCCGCCAAGGCTTCGAATCGCGACTGCTCGATGTTGAGGTTGAACGCCATTCGTCCGTCGAACTCCGAGATGCTGCCGGAGTTGAAGATCCGATGTTCGATGAAGCGCGCCGTCCAGAGTTGGAACGCGGGCTCAAGCTCCCGGCGCGGGATGCCACCGTCGATTGCCACGAACCGGTCGT
>DATINB010000355.1:0-8250 GCA_035474775.1 Luteimonas sp. | reverse complement strand
CCATGACCTCGAGCAGTGCCGACTGCACCTTGGCCGGTGCGCGGTTGATCTCGTCGGCCAGGAGGACCTGGTGGAAGATCGGGCCGGGCTGGAATTCGAAACGGCCGTCCTGCGGACGCCAGACTTCGGTGCCGGTCAGGTCCGCGGGCAGCAGGTCCGGCGTGAACTGCATGCGCGCGAAGTCCGCTTCGAGGCGCGACGCGAGGGCGCGGATCGCGGTGGTCTTGGCGAGTCCCGGCGCCCCTTCGACCAGCAGGTGGCCATCGGCGAGCAGGGCGATCAGCAGGCGCTCCACCAGGCCAGCCTGGCCGATGATCTCCTGCGACAGCTCCGCGCGCAGATTGGCGAAGACGCCGTGCACACGGGCGTGGTCGGAGTTCGGGTTGTCCATCGTCGAGGCGGGCCTGCAGGCTGGCGAGGGGTGGCCAGTTTGACCGCAACCGCCGCGCAACGTTCAGCGCCTGCGCCTGAACGCGGAACGGAGCCCGCAGGCTCCGTTCCGTTGCCACACCGCGGCGCGGGCCGCGCCGGTCAGGGCCGCTGGGCGACGCGCAGCACCTTCGGGGTCACGAACACCAGCAGTTCGGCCTTGGTCTTCGCACGGCCCCGGGTCTTGAACAGGTTGCCGAGGATCGGGATGTCGCCGAGGAAGGGCACCTTGGACATCTGGTTGCGGTCGCTGAACTCGTACACGCCACCGATCACCACCGTCTGGCCGTCTTCGATCAGCACCGCGGTGGTCACCTCGCGGCGAGCGAGGTTGGGCACCTGGCCGACGCCGGTGTCGGTGAAGTCCTCGATCTCGTCCTTCTTGACGAACATCGACAGGAACACGCGGCCGTCTGCGGTGATGGTCGGGGTGACCTTCAGCTCCAGCAACGCTTCCTTGAACTGCACGGTCGGGACGTTGGCATTGGTGCCGCCGGTGACCGTCAGGTAGCCCACTTCGCGGCCCTGCTTGATGATCGCCTCGCGCTGGTTGGCGGTCACGATGCGCGGGTTGGAGACCACTTCGCCGCGCTGTTCTTCCTGCAGCGCCTGCAGCTCGAGGTCCCAGTCGATGGTGTTGCCGAGGATCGTGAAGGCGATCGAGCCGGCGTTGAGCTGGGACAGGCCCAGGTTCACGTTGAGCGCCTGGTCGAGCGGGCCCCACGTCGGGGTGACGCTCGGGTCGTTGCCCGCCTCGATGATCGAGTTGGACAGGGTGCGGTTGCTGTCGAGCGAACCGGAGCCGATGACGCGGTCCTTGGCGCCGCGGACGCCGAAGCGCGCACCCAGGTCACGGGCGAACGATTCGTTGGCGATCACGATGCGCGCCTCGATCACCACCTGGTCGACCGGCTTGTCGAGCATCTGCACCAGGCGCTGGATCTCGCCGACGCGTTGCGGGATGTCGATGACCAGCAGCGTGTTGGTGCGGCGGTCGAAGCTCAGGCTGCCGCGCGAGGACAGGAAGCCGCGGCTGCTGGACGCGCCACCGGCACCACCGCCGCCACCCTGGCTGTTCTTGCTCTCGTCGGTCAGCAGCTTGGCGATGTCTTCGGCGTTGCCGTAGCTGATCGGGATGTATTCGGTGACCATCTCGGCACGCTCTTCGAGCGCCAGGCGGTTGTTGGCCGTGTCCTGCTCGAACTTGGCGATCTCCGCCTGCGGCGCGACCCACACCACGTTGCCGCTGCGGCGCTTGTCCAGCGACTTGGCCTGCAGGACGATGTCCAGCGCCTGGTCCCACGGCACGTTGATCAGGCGCAGGGTGACGTTGCCCTGCACCGTGTCGCTGGCCACGATGTTGAGGTCGGACAGTTCGGCGATCAGCTGCAGCACGGTGCGGACCGGCACGTCCTGGAAGTTGAAGGTCACCGGGCGCCCGCGGTAGGCGCGCGTCTCGCCCTCGGCCGTCGACGACGCCTGCGCGGTGGCGGCGACCGAGGTGCTGGCACCGACGGCACGCTGGCTGGCCGCTGCACGCGGGATGATTTCCACGATGTAGTCGCGCCCGGTCTGGTAGGCCATGGACTCGAACGCGCCCGTGGTGCTCAGCACGATCTGCGTACCGGCCGCACCCTGGCTGGCGTCGATGCGCTGCACGGGGGTGGCGAAGTCGGTGACGTTGATCGGGCGCTGCAGCCCGGCAGGCAGGCTGGCGTTGCCCACGTTGACCACGACGTTCGGGCCCAGCGTCTGCAGGTCGGGCATCGCGCCGTCGCCGCTGAACTTCAGGATCAGCTTGCCGGCACCGCCGTCGCCACGCTTGAAGTCGATGTTCGAGACGGAGACGGCAGCGGGCGCCCGCTTGGCCGGATCGCCTGCGGCGACCGTCGATGCCTGGCCGATCGCCAGCAGCGGAACGGTCGAGGCGACGGGAGCGGCCTGGACGGCCGAGAGTGTGGAAACCAGCCCCGCGAGGAGACCGAGCGCGCCGGCCCTGAGGGGCGTGGCACGTTTGGTCGACGGCGAGCGGTGCGCGGTGGTGACGATCATCTGGCTTCCCCTAATCAATTATCTTCGAGCGCGACTGACGCAGGCCTTTCAAGCCAACCGCCCGCGCCATCCGGCACAAGTTCGACAAGTTCGATGCGATCTTCGTGGACGCTGGTGACACGGCCATCGTTCTGGCCCACGTATACCCCTGGCTGCACGCGGTAGGTCACCTTGTCGGGTGCCATCAGCAGTGCCACCAGCCCACCCCCGCTGCCCAGCGTGCCGACCATGTCCAGGCTGTCGAGCGGGAACTGCTCGAGCGTCTGCTTGCGCCGGTTCGAATCCGGGCGCGGACCGCTGCCGCTGCTGTCGGAGGTGAACGCATCGCTGAACGGGTCGCGCAGGCCGAGGGCCGCGTATTCGAAGGTCTCGAACTGCTGCATGACCGGAAGCGGGTCCAGCGGCGGTGCCGGACGCGCGCGTACGTTGGCCGACCATTCTTCGAGGTTCGGCGCGTCACCGGGCTCGCTGGTCACGCCGCGCCCGCAACCGGCGAGCAAGGCGACCAGGCCGATCACAACCAGCGTGCCGCGATGTGCCGCCGCGCGGTCACGGATCCTGCTCATCGTCATCTGCATGTCAGAGCCCTCCGCCGGCCGCCGGCGTGGCGGTGCCGTCCGCAGCCGCAGTCGCGCTGGCCTGTTCCGCGGCCTCTTCCTCGTCGAGGTAGCGGTACGTCTTGACCGTGCCGGCCAGCTCGAGCGGCGAGTTCGGGCCGATGCCGGCGCCGGGGTTCTTGTCGGCGTTGCGCGGGCGCAGCTGGATGTCGTGCATGGTCATGATCACCACGCGCGGCAGCGATGCCACGCCGCTGACGAACGCACCGAACTGGTGGTAGGAACCGAGCATGCGCAGCGCGATCGGCTTCTCCGCGTAGAACTCCTTGGGCGTTTCCTGGCCTGGCTGGAACAGTTCGTTGGTGATGCCGGTGGCGAGCGCGGTCTGCGAGATGTCGACGATCAGGTCCGGCATCTCGGTGCGGCTGGGCAGCTGACGCAGCATCTGCTGGAGCTGCTGTTCCATCTGCGCGAGCTGCTGCTTCAGCGGCTCCAGGTTGGCGGCGCGGCCCTGCTTGGTCTCGAACTCGGTCCGCAGATCGGTTTCGGTCGCCTCCAGGGCCTTGAGGGTGTCGCCCTTGTCGCGGGTGAGCAGCCACCACAACAGGCCGAAGATCAACAGGCTGAGCAGGACGCAGAACCCGATCTTGAACTCACGCGGCCAGGCGCCGGTGTTGTTGAAGTCGAGTTCCTTCAACGACATCTTTCGTTTCGCGCTCACGACTCAGCTCCTTGGGCCGGGGCGGCGACCGGCGCCGGCGTGGTTCCATCGGCGGCAGGCGTGGCGGGGGCGGGTGCGGCCGGTGCAGCGGCCGGCGCTGCGCCGGTGCCCGGTGCCGGCGTCGCGGTGGCATCGGCGGGTGCCGTGGTGCCAGCCGGGGCGGTATCGACCGGCGGCACCGCATCCGGGACGCCGTCGCCATCCTCGTCCTTGGGCGCATTCGGATTGGCCAGCATGACCGCCAGGGTGAAGGTGTACGGCAGCCCGGCCACGCCGTCCGCGGCCTCGATGATCGACAGGTCCGGCTTGGTCATCCAGCCGGAACCTTCGAGGTTGCGCATGTAGGTGCTGACCCGGGCATTGGACTGCGACCGGCCCTGCAGCGTGAGCTTCTCGCCTTCCTGCTGGATCGAGGTCAGGACCACGCCATCGGGAATGGTGCGCACCAGCGAGTCGAACAGATGCACCATCTGCGAGCGGTTGGCCTGCAGCTGCTCGATGACTTCCTTGCGCGCCAGCAGCCGGGCCTTCTGGCGGTCGAGTTCCTCGATCTCGGTGATCTTGGATTCGACCTGCTTGATCTGGTCCTGCAGGTATGCGTTGCGCTCGTTCTGGCCGTCGATCTGGTTGTTGTAATACATGTTGAGGAGGAACCAGAGCACGACGCCCGCGAGTGCGGCGACGCCGAGCATGACGCCGAATTCCTTCTGGCGCTGCTTGCGGCGCTCGGCGCGCCACGGCAGGAGGTTGATGCGTGCCATCAGTCGAAGCTCCTCATTGCCAGGCCGCAGGCGATCATCAGCGCCGGGGCGTCCTGTGCCAGCGCATGCGCCTGGACCCTGGAACCCAGCGTCATCTGCGCCAACGGGTTGGCCACCACCGTCTGCACGCCGAGCTGCTCCTCGACCATCTCGGCGACGCCGGCGATGGACGCGCAGCCACCGGCCAGCACGATCTGGTCGACGCGGTTGAATTCGCTGCCGGCGTAGAAGAACTGCAGCAGGCGGCTGATCTGCTGCACGAGCGCTTCCTTGAACGGCTCCAGTACCTCGACCTCGTAGCTCTCCGGCAGGCCGCCCTGGCGCTTGGCCAGCCCGGCCTCCTCGTAGCTGAGCCCGTAGCGGCGCATCACCTCGTCGGTCAGCTGCTTGCCGCCGAAGACCTGCTCGCGGCTGTACAGGCTGCGCCCGTTGCGCAGGATGTTGAGCGTGGTCATGGTCGCGCCGACGTCCACCATGGCGACGATGCCGTCGCGCGGGATGTTCAGCGTGTTGGACAGCAATGCAAAGGCGTTCTCGATCGCGAACGCCTCGACGTCCATCACCCGCGCCGTGAGACCGCCGAGCTCCAGGGCGGAGGCGCGCATTTCCACGTTCTCGGATCGCGACGCCGCCAGCAGCACCTGCACCATCTCGGCATTGCCGGGCATCGGGCCGAGCACCTCGAAGTCGAGGTTCACTTCCTCGATCGGGTACGGAATGTAGTTGACGGCTTCGAGCTCGACCTGCGACTCCATGTCGTCGTCGTCGAGGTCCGAGGGCATCGGAATGATCTTGGTGATCACCGCGGAACCCGCCACCGCCGCGGCGGCGAACTTGGCCTTGCTGCCGGAGCGCGACATCGCGCGACGGATCGCCTCGCCCACCGCCTCGACCTCGACGATGTTCTTCTCGACGACGGCATTCGGCGGCAGCGGCTCCACCGCGTAATGCTCCACGCGATAGCGGTCGCCGGACCGCGAGAGCTGGAGCAGCTTGACGGCAGTCGAGCTGATATCGACGCCGACGAGCGGTGCCTGGCCTTTTGTGATGAGCCCCACGGTATCTCCCCTTGTCACGGGCGCTCGTGCGCGCTTCGTGCCCCGGGGCATTAAATAACGGAGTTTTCACCCTTTGGCAACAGCCACTGCACGAGAGCGTGGCGCAGTGCGCCCTTCCCGCACCCGGCGCTCGGGCCCGCGGAGACCGGCCTGCGCGGAAGGGACACGCGAACGCTCATCTATACTGCGCGCCCGCACGCAGCCCCGCCCCAGGACCGACCGCCATGTCCCGCTTCCGTCGTCTGCTGCGCTGGGCCGTGGTGGGGATCGTGGTTTTCGGCGTGCTCGGCATCGCCGTCGCGGGGACCCTGTACTACGTGGTGTCCTCGAAGCTGCCCGACGTGCAGAGCCTGCGCGATGTCGAGATGCAGGAGCCGATGTATGTCTACGCCCGCGATGGCCGGCTGATCGCGCTGTACGGCGAAACCAGGCGCTACCCGGTCGACATCGCCGACGTGCCCCTGCCGCTCCGGCAGGCGTTCATCGCGATCGAGGACAGCCGCTTCTACCAGCACCACGGGGTGGACTACAAGGGCGTCGGGCGCGCCATCTGGCTGCTGGCGACCACCAGCGACAAGCGCGTGCCGGGTGGCTCGACCATCACCCAGCAGGTCGCGCGGCAGTTCTTCCTGAGCTCCGAGTACAGCTACACGCGCAAGCTGGCCGAGATGCTGCTCGCCATGAAGATGGAGCGCGAGCTCTCCAAGGACGAGATCTTCGAGCTGTACCTCAACAAGAGCTTCTTCGGCAATCGCGCCTACGGCATCGCCGCGGCCGCCGAGTTCTACTACGGCAGGCCGCTCGCCGAGCTCAGCCTCGATGAAATGGCCACGCTGGCCGCGATTCCCAAGTTTCCGTCGAGCGGCAACCCGGTGAGCAACCCGGAGCGGGCGAAGATCCGTCGCGACTACGTGCTGCGGCGGATGCGCGAACTCGGCTTCATCGCGCCCGCGCAGGAGACCGCCGCGCAGGCGGTGGAGATGCATGCCACCCCGCACGAGCGCCCGGTGGAGGTGTACGCGCCCTACGTCGCGGAGATGGTCCGCCAGGAGATGATCGCGCGCTTCGGGGGCGACGTGCTGACGCGCGGCTACCACGTGACCACCACGGTCGACCCGGTGATGCAGCTGGCGGCGGATGCCGCGGTCCACGACGGGTTGATCGCCTACGACCAGCGCCATGGCTGGCGCAAGATCGACGACCGTTTCGAGCTCGCTGCAGACGAGGATGCGGCGACGGCCGCCGCACGCCTGCGCGGCATCCCGGCGCAGTCGGGCCTGTTGCCGGCGGTCGTGCTGGGCACTGCCTCCGGCACTGCCGAAGTGGTGCTGGGCGACGGGACGGTGGTGGTGCTGGACGCGGCGTCGAGCCGCTGGACCGGCCGGTCGCCGGCGGCGCTGCTGAAGCGGGGCGACCTGGCGCGCGTCCGCCGCATCATGCCGGCGGTGAAGGACGGCGAGGTGGCGGACCCCGCGGCCAAGCCGACCTGGCGGCTGGGCCAGCTGCCACGCGCACAGGCGGCGCTGGTCTCGATCGAACCGGAAACCGGCGCGCTCCGCGCGGTCATCGGCGGCTTCAGCTTCGCGGGTCAGAAATTCAATCGCGCCACGCAGGCGCGCCGGCAGCCGGGCTCCAGCTTCAAGCCGTTCATCTATGCGGCGGCGTTCGAGCGCGGCTTCAACCCGGCATCGATCGTGCTGGATGCCCCGGTGGTGTTCCGCATGCGGCGCGGCAAGGACTGGCGCCCGCAGAACGACGACGGGCGCTTCCTGGGCCCGATGCGCATCCGCGAGGCGCTGGTGCGCTCGCGGAACCTGGTGTCCGTGCGCCTGCTCGACGCGATCGGGGTCGACTATGCGCGCCGCTACATCAGCCACATGGGCTTCAAGGAAGACGAACTCCCACCCAACCTCTCGATCGCGCTCGGCACGCCTTCGCTCGCGCCGATGGACATCGCGCGCGGCTACTCGGTGTTCGCGAACGGTGGATTCCGCATCACGCCGTGGCTGATCGAGGAGGTCAAGGATCGCGACGGCACGGTGGTGTTCAAGGCCGAGCCTGAGGTCGCGTGCGGCAGCTGCGGGACCCGGATCGGGTCGGAGCGGACGGCCACGCACGTCGTCGACGGCTTCGACCTCGGTCCTGCGTCCGCTGCCGCCGGCACGGCATCCGCGGAAGCACCCGTCGCCGCGCGCGAGGATGCACCCGTCGCCGCCGCGCCGGCCGCGCCCCAGGCGCCCGCCAAGCTCGCCCCGAGGGCGATCGACGGGCGCGTCGCCTATCAACTGGTGTCGATGATGCGCGACGTCGTGCAGCGCGGCACCGGCACCGCCGCGAAAGTGCTCGACCGCGAGGACGTGGGCGGCAAGACCGGTTCCACCAACGACCACCGCGATGCCTGGTTCTCGGGGTTCGGCGGCAACCTGGTGACCACAGTCTGGGTCGGCCGCGACGACAACGTGACGCTCGGTCGGCGCGAATACGGTGGCAAGGCGGCGCTGCCGATCTGGATCGATTTCATGCGCGTGGCGCTGAAGGACGTGCCGATCGCCACCAACGAACCGCCCGACGGGATGGTCAAGGTGGCGGTCACGGCGAGCGGTCGGCTGATGCCGACCACCGCCAGCGGCGGCCAGGTGGAATGGGTCAAGGTCGAGGATCTCGAGCGCATG
>DATINB010000354.1:0-1773 GCA_035474775.1 Luteimonas sp. | reverse complement strand
AGTTCCGGGCCGAGCAGGCCAAGAAGTCGCTGTCGCTCAACGAGGTCGAGCGTCGCACCGAACGGGACCGCCAGGAGGCCAAGCGCGTCCAGCGGCAGGCGGAGCGCAAGCGGCTCGGTCTCGACCTCGATCCGCTCGCCGATGTCTCCAGCGACGACGGCCTGCAGGCCGGCGAACGCAACGTCGCGCTCGATGCGGCACGCGAGAAGGCCGCCGAAGACCGTCCGGACCCGCTGCTGCGCGAGTCCGCGGCCATCCTCGCCGATGCGGTCCGCCTGCTCGACGGCGATCGGCAGCTGTCGGCGCAGGTGCTGCCCGAGTCGCCTGGTCCCGGGCGCTGGGCGCGCTGAGAGGGCCGGCGCTGACTGTCACCTGCCATGGCTGCCGCGTCTCCTGGTAAGCCGATACCGGCCACTCCGCTTGCGATCGCGGGGGCGCTGGCGATCGTCTACGTCATCTGGGGTTCGACCTATCTCGGCATCCGCTTCGCGCTGGAAGGCGGGTACCCGCCACTGTTGATGGCGGGGCTGCGTTTCGTGGTCGCGGGCTCGGTGCTGTACGGCATCCTGCGCCTGCGTGGCGTCGCCGGCCCGACCCGCCTGCAGTGGCGAAACGTCGCCTTCATGGGCGTGCTGCTGCTCGGCCTGGGCAACGGCATGGTGTGCATCGCGCAGCAGTCGGTGTCCTCGGGCCTCGCCGCCGTGGCGGTGGCCTCGGCGCCCCTGTGGATGGGCCTGTTCGGGCTGGCGCGCGGCGTGGTCCCGCGTGGGCTCGAGTGGCTGGGCCTCGCCATCGGCTTCGTGGGCGTGCTGTGGCTCAACGCTGGCAGCTCACTGACCGCTACCCCGACGGGGCTCGTGGCGCTGCTGATCGCGCCGATGGCGTGGTCGTTCGGTTCGGTCTGGAGCCGGGGCCGCGACCTGCCGGCGCCGTTCATGACGGCGGCGGGGCAGATGCTGTGCGGCGGGGTGGTGATGCTGGTCGCAGGGCTGGTCCTGGGCGAACGCTTTGCGGCGCTGCCGACCGCCAAGGGCACGCTGGCGGTTGCCTACCTCACCGGGTTCGGTTCGATCGTCGCGTTCTCGGCGTACGTCTGGCTGCTGCACAACGTGCGCACCACGCTCGCGGGCAGTTATGCGTACGTCAATCCGGTGATCGCGGTGATGCTCGGCGCATGGCTGGCATCGGAGCGCTTCAGCCTGCACGACCTCGGGGCGATGGCGGTGATCCTGATGGGGGTGGTCGCGATCACCCTGGCGCGTTCGCGGGCCACCGTCCCCGCACCCGGAAGCGCGGTCGCCGCATCGGGGCCGCCTGGCACGGCACCGCCGCCGGAAACCGTGGCGTCACGGCCGTCCCGGTCACCGGACGCCGGCGAGGGACGACCGCGGTGAGCCTCACCGCTCAGGGGCGCGGCCTGTGGATCGCGCTGGGGGCGTTCGTGGTCTGGGGGCTGATGCCGCTGTACTGGCACCTGCTCAAGGCCGTCCCGTCGTTCCAGATCGTCCTGCATCGCGCGGTGTGGTGCGCGTTGCTGGTCGCCGCCTACCTCACCTGGACGCAGGGACGCGGATGGCTGCGCGCGGTACTGGTGCAGCCGCGGCTGGCGGCCATGCTGGCGGTGTCCGGCGTGCTGATCGCGTTCAACTGGAGCCTGTACGTGTGGGCGGTGAATGCCGGCCACGTGGTCGAGACCAGCCTGGGCTACTTCATCAACCCGCTGCTCAACGTCGTCATCGGCGTGGTGTTCCTGCGCGAGCGGCTGTTCCCGGC
>DATINB010000353.1:0-8350 GCA_035474775.1 Luteimonas sp. | reverse complement strand
TGGAGATTTCCAGCCCGTCGCCCGGTGTCACCGTCCTCCGCCCGCACACGCCGGTGGCCGGGCAGGGTTTCGACGGCGAGCAGATCGATGCCGTGGCCACCCAGCTCAAGTCGTACCTCGATCAGCATGGGATCAGCCATTACGGGGTCTGGTTCTACACGCCGATGGCGTTGCCCCTGCTGCGAGGGCTCAACCCGGAAGCAATCGTCTACGACTGCATGGACGAACTGAGCATGTTCCACCATGCGCCTGCCGCGCTGCTTCCGCGCGAGGACATGCTGCTGCGCATCGCCGACGTGGTGTTCACGGGTGGCCCGTCGCTGTTCGACGCCAAGCGCGACCGGCACGCGAACGTGCATTGCGTTCCGAGCAGCGTCGACAGCGCGCACTTTGGAAAGGCGCGCGACCCGGCCATCGAGAGCGCACTGCTGGCGGAGATTCCGCACCCGCGGCTGGGGTTCTTCGGCGTCATCGACGAGCGGCTGGACCTCGAGCTGCTGGCGAAGGTTGCCGACGCCGATCCGTCGTGGCAGGTGGTGGTGGTCGGGCCGGTGGTGAAGATCGATGCCGCGGACCTGCCGCGCCGCGCGAACCTGCACTACCTGCCGCAGCAGGCCTATGCCGCGCTGCCCGCGCTGCTCGCCGGTTGGGACGTGTGCCTGCTGCCGTTCGCACTGAACGACGCCACCAGGTTCATCAGCCCGACCAAGACCCTGGAGTACATGAGCGCCGGCAAGCCCGTCGTCAGCACCGCCATCACCGACGTGGCCGGCCTGTACGGATCGGGCGTGGCGATCGCCGGCGACCACGCCGGATTCGTCGAAGCCTGCCGGCGCGCCCTGTCCGAGGATGCCGGGGCACGCGCACTGCGTTCGGACGCCCAGCAGCAGCTGGTGGCGTCCACGTCCTGGGACAGTGCCGCGGATGGCATGGTCCGGGCAATCGACGCCGCCATCGCCGAACGCGCATCGCCGGGCCAGCCGCCAGCACCGGCGGACGCGGGACATGTCGCCAACCGCGGCCCCGGCACCCTGTCCGCCACTGGGCTGCACGAGGTGGTGCCGCTGCCGCGCAAGGCCGCGCGTGCACCGGTTGCCGATGTCGCCGTGGAATGCCTGGTGATCGGTGCCGGACCCACCGGGTTGTCGGCGGCCTACCACATCGGCGAGGACAGCCTGCTGGTGGACGCCAACGAGCAGGTCGGTGGCTGGTGCCGGTCGATCGAGGACGGCGGCTACACCTTCGACTACGCCGGCCACATCATGTTCTCCAACGATCCCTTCGTGCTGTCGCTGTACGAGACCCTGCTCGGCGACAACCTGCATTGGCAGGATCGCGAGGCGTGGGTGTACAGCAAGGGCGTGCATACGCGGTACCCCTTCCAGGGTGCGCTGTACGGGTTGCCGACCGACGTGCTGAAGGAGTGCATCGTGGGTGCGATCGAGGCACGCTTCGGCGCGATCGATTCGACCCCGGCCACGGCCAAGCGCGAGCCGGCCGTCCTTCCGCGACAGGCCGCCGACAACGCCGTGCGTCGCGACACCCTGACCGACTGTTGCGCCGACGGCGTGGTGCCCGATGCCCCGCACGAGGGCGACGTCAAGGACCAGGCCGACAGCGCGGTGACCGGGTTCTCCGACAAGCGCGCGCCGCGCAACTTCGAGGAGTTCATCTACCAGGTGTGGGGCGCGGGCGTGGCCAAGCACTTCGCGGTGCCCTACAACCGCAAGCTGTGGACGGTCCCGTTGCAGGAGATGGAGACCTCCTGGCTCGGCGGCCGCGTGCCGCTGCCGAACCTAGAAGAAATGATCGACGGCGCCCTGCGTCCGGTCGGCAAGCCGGTCGGTCCCAACGCGCGGTTCGGATACCCGCTCCGCGGCGGCTTCCAGGCGCTGATGGACGGCTTCCTGCCGCATCTGCGCGGCGAGCTGCGCCTGTCGACGCGGATGGTGGGCGTCAACCTGCAGTCGCGCGTGGCGCAGTTGAGCGACGGCACCACGGTGTCCTACCAGACGCTGCTCAGCACCATGCCGCTGCCCGACCTGATCCGGTTGCTCGGCGACCAGGCCCCGGAGCACGTGCAGCGTGCCGCCAAGGCGCTGCGCCACGTGTCGGTGCGCTGCGTGAACCTGGGCGTCGCACGCCCGGCGCTCACCGAGAAGCACTGGATCTACTACCCGGAGGAGACGGTGTTCCACCGGATCTTCGTCCAGGGCAATGCCAGTCCGCACAACAACCCCCAGCAGGGCTTCGGCCTCACCTGCGAGATCACCTACTCGCCGACCAAGCCGCTGCCCTGCGACGGCCAGGCGCTGATCGACCGCTGCATCGCCGAGTGTCGCCAGGTGGGCATGCTGACCGACGACGACGTGGTCGAAGTGGCCAACATCGTCGACATGCCGTACGCCTACGTGATCTACGACCACGCGCGCGCCGACAACGTCGCGCGCATCCGCGCCTGGCTCGCGAGCCGTGGCGTGGTGCTGGCCGGCCGCTACAGCGAATGGGAGTACTACAACTCCGATCACGCGTTCATCGCCGGCAAGCGCGCCGCGGAGTCGATCGCCAGCGCACGCGCCTCCGGGACGCTCAGCGCATGAGCGCGGCCCGGCAGCCGGCCATCCTGGTCACCGGTGGACTGGGCTATATCGGCTCGCACACGGTGGTTTCGCTGTCGGAGGCCGGGTACCGCGTGGTGATCGTGGACAACCTCAGCAACAGCAGCATCGAGGTGCTCGACCGCATCGAACAACTGTGCCGATCGTCGCCGGCGACCTATTGCGGGGACGTGCGCGACCTCGCGTTGCTGGGCACCGTGCTGGAGCGGAACCCGGTGCAGTGCGCCATCCACTTCGCCGGGTTGAAGGCGGTGGGCGAGTCGGTGGCGGTGCCGTTGGAGTACTACGACGTCAACGTCAACGGCACGCTGATCCTGCTGCGGGCGCTCGAGGCCGCGGGCGTGCGCCGGGTGGTGTTCAGTTCGTCGGCCACGGTGTACGGCGACCCGGCCACGGTCCCGGTCGACGAGGACCAGCCCACCGCGCCGGCGAGCCCCTATGGACGCAGCAAGCGTGCGGCCGAGGACATCCTGGCCGATGCCTGCGGATCGGACCCGCGCTGGGCCGTGGCCTGCCTGCGTTACTTCAACCCGGCCGGGGCGCATCCGAGCGGCACCATCGGCGAACGCCCCAACGGCATCCCCAACAACCTCATGCCGTACATCAGCCAGGTGGCGTCCGGGGCACGCGCGTCGGTGCGCGTGTTCGGTTCGGATTACCCGACTCCGGACGGAACCGGCGTGCGCGACTACGTGCATGTCATGGACCTCGCCGAGGCCCATGTCCGCGCGGTCGAACACGTCCTGCGCCACCCGGGGTTCGAGGTGCTCAACATCGGCACCGGCCAGGGCTATTCGGTGCTGGACGTGTTGCAGGCCTATCAGCGCGCACATGGCCGCCCGGTGCCCCATGAGTTCGCGCCGCGCCGACCCGGGGACGTGGCGAGTTGTTTCGCCGACGTCAGCCGCGCCGAGGCCCGGCTGGGCTGGCGCGCCAGCCGGTCACTCGACGACATGTGCCGCGATGCCGCGAATTTCGAGGCTTCACTCGCCGAGCATGCCCGGGCCCATGCGCGGACGCCGCGCGTACGGCACGCGGCGACAGCGGCGGCCTAGCGGCCGTCCAATCCCCAACCCGATCCATCTCCGGAGCAAGTCACACCCATGAAGACCGCATTGATCGCCTGCTGCCTGTCCGCCCTGGTGAGCCTGTCTGCCTGCAGCCGGGATACCGACCTGGCCGAGGTCAGCGACACCACCGATACCGCCGTGGCCCCGGGTGCTGCCACCAGCACCGATCCGGAAGCCACCATGGACGAGGCCCGCCGCTCCACGGATCCGTACGCGTCCGGAGCCGCGCAATCGGGGAGCAATCCGATGACACCGGCGCAGGGCAGCGGCGTGGATCCCGCCAACACGATGGCGGGCGACAACAACCAGACCACGGGCACCGGAACCGGTGCCGGCACCGCACCCGCGGCGGAGACCGCGGACGGTGCGCGCGCTGGGACCTCCGGCTCGCCCACCCCGGGAACGGGCACCGCGCCGGACGCCGGGGAAGGCAACAACGAGACCACCGGTGGGACCGGTTCCGAGGTGCGTCCCGCCCCGCCGGCGGGCGGCTGAGGACGTTTCGACAGATAGGTGGCGTTCGCGGAGCGCCGCCACCTGTCTTCGGCCAGCGCACTGCTTCAGACGCGTGAGAGTGGCCTCAGAGCGGCGGCGGCTGGTCTTCGCTGTTGACCAGCACGCGGCAACGGTCGCAGGCGGCTTCCGCGTCCTGCAGGAAGCCGAGCGCGCGATCGACATCGCCGCCTTCCATGAGACGACGCGCCACGTTGGTGGACATCAATGCGGTATTGATCGCGTTGCGGAGATCGTGAAGCCAGGCCTCGCGCGGACTGGACGCGATCACGCGGCCACCGGATCGGCGCTGCCGCCTTCCCCGGCCAGCCGGGCCAGGTGGTTGTGGATGGTGCGCACGCTGACACCCAGCGCCCGGGCGGTGGCGGTCTTGTCGTTGTCGAAATAGGCGAGCGTCTTCAGCAGGGCGCGTCGCTCCATGTCCTCCAGCGTGGTGCCGACCGAGAACAGGATGGAGGTGTCGTCCTCCTGCCAGACGGGAACGCGCGTGGCCAGCGGCCGCACGAACAGTGCGTCGTCCGGCTGCATGAGGTAGGCCCGCTGCACCGCGCTGCGCAGCTCGCGGACGTTGCCCGGCCAGCGATGGCGGAGCAGCAGCGTCTCGGCGCCGGTCGCCAGGCGCTTGCGGAGGCCGTAGCGGGTGTTGAGCCGGTCGATGAACAGGTTGGCCAGCAGCACCACGTCGTTGCCGCGATCACGCAGCGGCGGCATGGTCACCGGAATGTCGGCCAGCCGGTAGTACAGGTCCTCGCGCAGGTTGCCGGCCGCCACTGCGGCCAGCGGATCGCGGTTGGTCGCCGCCACGATGCGTACCGGTGTCGCGATCTGCTCCGAGCCGCCCACCCGGGTCACGGCCCCGGTTTCCAGGATGCGCAGGAGGTACACCTGCAGCGCGAGCGGCATCTCGGTGATCTCGTCCAGCAGGAGCGTGCCGTGCGCCGCCTGTTCGAACACGCCGGCGTGCCGGGCGTGGGCGCCGGTGAAGCTGCCGCGCTCGTGCCCGAACAGTTCGCTGGCCAGCAGCTCCGACGGCACCGCCCCGCAGTTGATGGCCACGAAGCCGCCGCGGCGCCCGCTCACATCGTGCAGGGCGCGCGCCACGACCTCCTTGCCGGTGCCACTCTCGCCCGCCAGCAGGACCGAGGCGTCGGACGGGCCGATCCGCAGCACGGTGTCGACCACGCGGCGCATCGGCACGGAGTCGCCGACGAGTCCCGCGATGGCCGTGTCCGCCGGCTGGCCCGGCACATGCTGGAGCCGGCGCGCACGCTGCAGCAACGTGGTCAGTTGCAGCGGCTGCAGCGGCTTGATGAGGTAGCCGACCACCGGGGCGGACACGGCCTGTGCGGCGGACTCGATGCTCGGGTTGCCGGTGACCAGCGCCACCAGGCCGTGCTCCGCCAGGTCGATGTCCTCCAGCAGGTCCATGCCGGAGCCGTCCGGCAGCAACAGGTCGAGCAGGAGCAGGTCGAACCGGCGCTGTCCCAGCAGCGTCCTGGCGTGCTCCACCGTGTGCGCCTGGTGGACCACGAAGCCTTCCGCTTCCGCAATGTGGCCCGCGGCCCGGGTGAAGCCGCGATCGTCGTCGAGTATCAGTACGCTCAGCATGCGACGGCTCCTCTGCCGCGAGGCCGCCAAGCCTGCAGGGGCCGCGGTGTGGGCGCTGTGAGAACACGGGCCGGCCCGCAGCCACGACCGCGCGAGGGCCGTTCGCGTCGGCCGCCCGGCGCGCGTGTCTCAGGCCAGCGGGAGGGGGTGCCGTGGCATGGCGTCCCGGGGTGTCGCCGCATGCAGCGGGCGACCGCTCGGGCCCATCAGTCGCGCACGCAGCAGGTCCGCCGCCAGCGCCTGGATCCGTGCGGTCACGTACGCCCGTTCGACGTCGCAGTTGGCCAGTGCCAGCACCTCGCGACCGTGCGCGGAGACCGCCGGGCACAGGCGATCGGGCGGGCACGCCCGTACCAGGCGCGGCAGCGCGTCTTCGAAGGCGGCGAGGGCCCGATCGAGGCGGTCGTGCATGGCGGCTCCGGTTGCGCAGCGTGCCAGCCAAGGAATGCAAGTCACGTGCCAGCGCGCCGTCGCGGTCGGCATCTGCACTCCGGGATTCCAGGCCCGGGACCAACGCACATCGTGCGCAGCCCTGCATCGCTCTTGGGTGGACGGCCGATGGCCGGAAGCCGGCCGATGTGCCCTACATTGGTGCAATGCCATCCGTCCTCGCCCCCGCGTTCGACCAGCTCGCCACCCCGCTCGCACGGGCCGACGCCGGCGGCGTCGTGGTGGCGGCCAACCAGGCATTCGGACGCTGGCTGGGCGTGAGTGTCCGGCGCCTGCATGGGCTGCCGGTGCTGGCCCTGGAATTCGAAGGGACGCGCCTGGCGCAGGCGCTGGTCACGGCGAGCCACGAGGCTTCGGTCCAGCTGCAGCGGGTGGCGATGGCCTTCCCCGGCAATGCGCCACGCTTCGCAGATGTCTGGTTGACCGTGCTCGGGGACGACGTCTGGCAGCTCGAGGCGCATCCCGTCGACGAGTTCCCGGGCGGCGATCCGGTCGCCGCGCTGCCGCTGGCCTTGGCGGCCGCACTGAAGGGCCTCGCCCATGAACTGCGCAACCCGCTGGCCGGGCTCAAGGGCGCCGCACAGCTGCTGGCCCGCCGCATCGACGGCCGCGACGCCGCCGGGCGCGAACTCGTGGGACTGATCGCGTCGGAGGTCGAACGGCTGACCAGCCTGCTCGACCGCATGCTCGACCCGGCCCCGCCACGCCCCCACGTCGCGCTGAACCTGCATGCCGTGCTGGAGCGCGTGCTGCGGCTGGCCGAGAGCGACGCCGGCTGGGCCGTGCGGCTGGTCCGCGACTACGATCCGAGCCTGCCCGAACTGTCCGGCGACGGCGACCGGCTCGTGCAGGCGGTGTGGAACCTGGTGCGCAACGCCATCGAGGCCGGGGCCGGGGAAGTGGTGCTGCGCACCCGCGCCGAACATGCGGCGCGCATCGGCAGCGAGCTGCATCCGCTGGCGCTGCGCCTGGAGATCGCCGACGACGGTCGGGGCGTGCCGGAGGCACTGGCCGAGCAGGTGTTCCTGCCCCTGGTCTCGGGCCGCGCCGAAGGCAGCGGCCTGGGCCTGGCATTGGCGCAGCAGGTGGCACGAGAGCACCGGGGCAGCATCGCCTACCGGTCGCGCCCCGGCCATACCGTGTTCACGCTGATGCTGCCGTTGACCGCGCGCGTGCCGGGCGAGCCGGCATGAGCGCCCGCATCTGGGTGGTGGACGATGACCGCGCGGTCCGCTTCGTGCTGGCCACCGCCCTGCGCGACGCCGGGTACACCGTGCTGGCGCTCGACGGTGCGGCGGCGGTGCTGGCCGAACTCGGGTCGCGCCGCGACCCGCCCGACCTGTTGTTCACCGACGTCCGCATGCCCGGCGAGGACGGGTTGGCCCTGCTGGAGCGTCTCAGGGACACCCATCCGACGCTGCCGGTGGTGGTGATGTCCGCCTACACCGACATCGCGAGCACGGCCGGGGCGTTCCGTGGCGGCGCCCGTGACTTCCTGTCCAAGCCGTTCGACCTGGACGAGGCCGTGGCCCTGGCGGCACGCACGCTGGCCCGCCATGTCCCGGACGCCACGCCCGCCGCGACGCCCGGCGCGGCCGTTGCCGATGCGCTGCTGGGCGATGCGCCGGCCATGCAGCAGCTGTTCCGCGCCATCGGGCGGCTGGCGCAGGCGCCCCTGTCGGTGCTGGTGACGGGCGAAACCGGCACCGGCAAGGAGCTGGTGGCGCGCGCGCTGCACCGGGAGTCGCCGCGCGCGACGCGGCCGTTCGTCGCCCTCAACACCGCCGCCATCCCGGCCGAACTCCTGGAAAGCGAGCTGTTCGGGCATGAAGCCGGTGCGTTCACGGGCGCGCAGCGCCGCCACGTGGGCCGGTTCGAGCAGGCCGACGGCGGCACCCTGTTCCTGGACGAGATCGGCGACATGCCGGCCAGCCTGCAGACCCGGCTGCTGCGCGTGCTCGCCGAGGGAGAATTCTTCCGCGTGGGAGGGCGCGAACTGATCCGGGTCGACGTGCGCGTGGTGGCGGCGACGCACCAGGACCTGGAGGCCCTGGTTGCCGACGGCCGCTTCCGTGCCGACCTGCTGCACCG
>DATINB010000352.1:0-2487 GCA_035474775.1 Luteimonas sp. | reverse complement strand
GCGCGGCCCAGGGCCATCGCTGGCGCAACCCGCTGTGGCGGCACGCCGACGGGAGTGTGGCCGAGTGGTAGGCGTGGATGGCATGGCGGCCTACCCGAGCCTGGCCGGTCGCGCGGTGCTGGTCACCGGTGGGGCAACCGGCATCGGCGCCAGCTTCGTCGAGCAGTTCGCGCGCCAGGGGTCATCGGTGGCGTTCCTGGATCTCGACGCCGAGGCCGGTCGTGCACTGGCCCACCGGCTGTCCGCGAGCGTCCCGCTGCCGCCGGTGTTCCAGGCCTGCGACATCACCGACCTCGAGGCATTGCAGGCGGCGATCGCCGCACTGCGTGCGCGGACTGGTCCGTTCGCGGTCCTGGTCAACAACGCCGCCAACGACGTGCGCCATGCGCTGGCGGACACGACCGCGGCGCAGTTCGATGCCAGCATCGCGGTCAACCTGCGCCACCAGTACTTCGCGATCCAGGCGGTGTTCCCCGACATGCGCGCGGTGGGCGGCGGCTCGGTGATCTGCCTGGGGTCCACTGGCTGGATGATCAAGAACGCCGGCTATCCGATGTACGCGATGGCCAAGTCCGCCGTCCACGGACTGGTCAATGGCCTGGCGCGCGACCTCGGTCGCGAGCGCATCCGCATCAACGCGCTGGTGCCCGGCTGGGTGATCACGGAAAAACAGCGGCGCCTGTGGCTCGACGCCGACGGGGAAGCGGCGATCGCGCGATCGCAGTGCCTGCCCGGCTACCTGGCGCCGGACGACCTGGCCCGCGCGGCGCTGTTCCTGGCCGCCGACGACAGCCGCATGTGCACCGGGCAGACACTGATCGTCGACGGCGGCTGGGTGTGAGCACTCCCGTGCGTATCGCGGTGGACGCTGGCAACCAGCTCGGCGAGGGCGTGCTGTGGTGCGATCGCCGGCAGGTGCTGCTGTGGACCGACATCGCGCGCGCCGAGCTGTGGGAGTTCGAGCCGGCCAACGGCGCGACCCGCATCCATGCCATGCCGGAGCGACTGGCGTCGTTCGCACTGTGCGAGGCCGATGGCTGGCTGCTGCTGGCGTTGGCGTCGCGGATCGCGTTCTACCACCTGCCCAGCGGCGAGCTGCGGCCACTGCACGCGGTCGAGCCCGGCCGCGGGACGCGCGCCAACGACGGCGCCTGCGACCGCCAGGGGCGCTTCGTGTTCGGCACGCTGCACGAGCCCGCGAGCGGTGACAAGCAGGCCGTGGGGGCGTTCCATCGTCTCGGCCATGACCTGTCGCTGCACCGTCTGCCGCTGCCGGCGGTAGCCATCTCCAACAGCATCGCCTTCAGCCCCGACGGCGGGGTGATGTACTTCTGCGATTCCACCACCGGGTGCATCCAGTGTTGCGACTACGGCGACACGCCCGGTGCGGTGCGCACGTTCGTCGACCTCGCGGGGCTGGACGGTGAGCCCGACGGATCCTGCGTGGATGCCGAAGGCGGCCTGTGGAACGCCCAGTGGGGCATGGGACGCGTGGTCCGCTACGCCGCCGACGGCGACCAGACGGACGTGATTGCCCTGCCGGCCACGCAGGTGACGCGGCCGGCATTCGGCGGCGCGGGCCTCGACACGCTGTTCGTCACCAGCGCCCGTGACGGCCTGGCGGTTGGTGCACTGCACGACCAGCCGCACGCGGGCGCGCTGTTCGCAGCGGTGCCCGGCGCGCGCGGCCTGCCCGAAGCCCGCTTTGCCGGCAATCCCGATGCGGCGCCCCGTGGCCCCCTTTCGCAATCCCTTGCAGGAGCGCCAACCCCGTGAAGCTCTCGACCCTCGACGCGGCGATCGTGATCGCCTACCTGATCGGCATCTTCGTGCTCGCGCAGTGGGTCTCCAGGGAGAAGGCGGGGCACGAGAAATCCGCCAACGACTACTTCCTGGCCGGGCGCTCGCTGCCGTGGTGGGCCATCGGCGCATCGTTGATCGCTGCCAACATCTCCGCCGAGCAGATCATCGGCATGTCCGGCTCCGGCTACGCGATCGGTCTGGCCATCGCGTCCTACGAATGGATGGCCGCGATCACGCTGCTGATCGTGGGCAAGTGGTTCCTGCCGATCTTCCTGCGCAACAACATCACCACCATGCCCCAGTTCCTGGAGCAGCGGTACGGCACCCGCATCCGCACGTTGATGGCGGTGTTCTGGCTGGGTCTGTACGTGTTCGTCAACCTGACCTCGATCCTGTGGCTGGGCTCGATCGCGGTGTCGCAGGTGGCCGGGTTCGACCAGACCGTGGCGCTGGTGCTGCTCGGTGCCTTCGCGCTGGTCTATCAGCTGTACGGCGGCCTGAAGGCGGTGGCCCTGACCGACATCGTGCAGGTCACGCTGCTGGTGCTCGGCGGCCTGCTGGTGTCCGGATTGACCTTGAACGAGATCGGCGGCGGTGCGGGGGCGATAGCGGGGGTGCGCACGCTCATGGAGCGCGCGCCGGATCACTTCCACATGATCCTCACCGAGCTGAGCCCGCACTACA
>DATINB010000351.1:0-7215 GCA_035474775.1 Luteimonas sp. | reverse complement strand
CAGGAACAGGCCGTACGAAAGCGTGCTGGCCAACACCTGCTTCCAGATCGCACCGGCCTGCGGATCGGCATTGGCCATGCTCCAGTACATGCCGAGCGCCGCCGCAGCGACCGCCAGCGCCAGGCTGGCCAGGTCGAACAGCACCCGGGGCGCGCCTCGCGGCGCACGCGGATAGATCCAGAACAGCGTGCCGAGGATGGCGAACCACGGCAGGAACAGGATCAGGGCGAGATTCAGGGCGACGTTCGGATTCATGGCGGTCGGTCGTGGCGGGTGCGGTGCCCGCGTGCTAGTGTGATGGCTTCGGTACAGTTTTCCGAGTATCAGTTCTGGCGCTCGAAACCATATCAGTCCGGCACCTTCAGCCCGCGCCCGGGATGGCGCCGTGAAGCGCTACGAGGCGCTGGCCGACGACATCGCGACCGCCATCCGGCAGGGGCTCCTGCGTCCTGGAGACCGCCTGCCCTCGGTCCGGCAGACCAGTGCCAACCGCCACGTGAGCCCGTCGACCGTGCAGGAGGCGTACTACCTGCTCGAATCGCGCGGCCTGGTGACCGCGCGGCCCCGTTCCGGCCATTACGTGGCGCCCGACGCCGCCGCCCTTCCGTTGACTCCGCAGCAGGCCTCGCGACCGGATGACGGCCCGCGCCCGGTCGCGGTCAGCGAGCTGGTGTTCGAGATCCTGGGCTCGGCCATGGACCGGGAGGTGGTGCCGCTGGGCTCGGCATTCCCGAGCCCGCTGCTGTACCCGCTGGAGCGGCTGGGCCGCGCGGTCGCCGCCGGCGCCCTCGACCTCGATCCCTGGACCACCGTCGACGACCTCACGCCCGGCAACGCGGCGTTGCGCCAGCAGATCGCGCTGCGCTACCTGATCGACGGAACCCGCATCGCGGTCGACGAGCTGGTGGTCACCAATGGCGCCATGGAGGCGCTGAACCTGTGCCTCGCGGCGGTCTGCCGCCCCGGCGACGCGGTGATCGTGGAAGCGCCATGCTTCTACGCCTGCCTGCAGGTGCTCGAGCGCCTCGGGTTGCACGCCGTCGAAGTGGCCACCGACCCGCGTGCGGGCATCGACCTCGATGCGCTGGACGCCGCGATCCTGCGCCACCGGCCCGCGGCATGCTGGGTGATGACGCGGTTCCAGAATCCGCTCGGCGCCAGCATGGACGAGGCCAAGGCGCAGGCGCTCGTCGCGCTGGCCACCCGCCATCGTCTTCCGCTGCTGGAGGACGACGTGTACGCCGAGCTGTACTTCGACAACCGCCGCCCGTCGTCGGCCAAGCGCTACGACCGCGAGGGCTGGGTGATGCACTGCGGCTCGTTCTCCAAGTCGCTGGCGCCCGGGTATCGCATCGGCTGGGTCGCGCCGGGCCGTTTCCTGAAGGCGGTGGCGCGCGCCAAGTTGACCACCTCGCTGTCGACGTCGATGCCGGCGCAGCTCGGCATCGCCCGCTTCCTGCAGCGCGGCAGCTACGAGCGACACCTGCGTGCCTTGCGGCTGGCCCTGCGCCACAACCGTGACGCGTACATCGAGGCGGTCTGCCGGCTGTTCCCGCATGGCACCCGCGTCAGCCGGCCGTCGGGCGGCTATTTCCTGTGGGTCGAACTGCCCGTCGGCGTGGATGCACTGGCGCTGCAGCGCCGCGCGATGGCGGCCGGCACCAGCCTGGCGCCGGGGCCGATGTTTTCGGCTTCGCGCGCCTTCGGGCATTGCCTGCGGATCAATTTCGGTCACCCGTTGACCACCCGGGTGGAAACCGCCCTGCAGCGGATCGGACGCGACGCCCGGCGCTGACCGTGGCCACGCGCGCCGCGCCGCAGCCAACCGCGGCGTCTGCGTGGCGAGCGGACCTTCCGACGTTGCGCCGCACGGCCCCCATCGTGCCGTGCAACGCCATCACCGGGTGGTCAGTGCGGTGCGGCGCTGCTCCCCGCCCCCGCGTCCTTGCCGCGCGGGCCGCGCAGGCGCTGCGCGGCGGTCACCGCCGCCAGCACCAGTGCGCCGGCGACGATGCCGACCACGGCATTGCCGAGTGCCTCCACCAGCGCGCCCGGCGCGCCCTCCGGCTTCAGCGCGAGCAGTGCGTGGTGCAGCCATGGAAACCCGTGGACGAGGATCCCGCCGCCCACCAGGAACATGGCCGCGGTACCCGCGATGGACAGGCCCTTCATCAGCCAAGGCGCCGCGAACAGGATCCCGCGACCGACCGTTGCCGCCGCACTGCCCCGCTTCGACAGCCACAGGCCAAGATCGTCCAGCTTGACGATGCCGGCGACCAGGCCGTACACGCCCACCGTGATCGCTACCGCGATGGTCGACAGCACCGCTGCCTGCTGCGCGAACGACGACTGCGCCACCACGCCGAGCGACAGCACGATGATCTCCGCCGACAGGATGAAGTCGGTGCGGATGGCGCCCTTGACCTTGTCGCGCTCGAACGCGACCAGGTCGACCGATTCGTCGGCCACCGCGGCCACGTGCGCGGCGTGCCGGGCCGCCTCTTCGTCCTTCGAATGCAGGAACCTGTGCGCCAGCTTCTCGACGCCCTCGTAGCAGAGGAACGCGCCGCCGACCATCATCAGCGGGATCACCGCCCACGGCGCCCACGCGCTGATCGCCAATGCCGCCGGCACCAGGATCACCTTGTTGATCAGCGAGCCCTTGGCCACCGCCCACACCACCGGCAACTCGCGGTCGGCGGACATGCCGGTGACCTGCTGCGCGTTCAGCGCCAGGTCGTCGCCGATCACGCCGGCGGTCTTCTTGGCCGCGGCCTTGGTCAGCAACGCGACGTCGTCGAGCAGCATGGCGATGTCGTCGAGCAGGGTGAACAGGCTGGCGCCGGCCATGCGGATCGTCTCTGGAGGGGACTGGGGCGGCGATTGTGCCTGTTCGCCGCCACCGGGGCGCGCCATCCGCGGATCGTCGCGTGGTCGCGACGACGGGCGTGTGCGGGTGTGCAGCGACAATGGTCGCCATGCCACCGTCCGACGCCAGCCTGTCCCCATCCGCCGCGGATGCCGCCCCGGCGCGCGCGCGTGCGCGCGGGGTCGTCGTCATCGGCGGTGGCCCGGCCGGGCTGATGGCGGCGGAGACGGCGCGTGCGGCCGGTTGCGAGGTCGACCTCTACGAGGCCAGGGGCTCGGCCGGTCGCAAGTTCCTGGTCGCCGGCAAGGGCGGGCTCAACCTCACCCATGGCGAACCGCAGGCACGCTTTCCGGCGCGCTATCGCGAACGCGCATCCGCGGTGGCGCGCTGGCTGCACGACTTCGATGGCGACGCACTGCGCGCGTGGGCGCGCGGGCTGGGCGTGGAGACCTATGTCGGCACCTCCGGCCGGGTGTTTCCGCTCGATCGCCGGGCCGCGCCGCTGCTGCGCGGCTGGGTGCGGCGGCTGCACGCGCAGGGCGTGCGCTTCCACGTGCAGCACCGGTGGACCGGCTGGGATGCAGCGGGCGCGCTGTGCTTCGAAACACCGGGCGGCCCCGCGCGGGTCGAAGGCCGTGCCACGGTGCTGGCGCTCGGTGGCGGCAGCTGGCCGCAACTCGGCTCGGACGGCGCCTGGGTCCCGTGGCTGCGCGCGGGCGGCGTGGCGGTCGCCGACCTGCAACCGGCGAACTGCGGCTTCGACATCGGCTGGAGCGCGCATTTCGCCGCGCGCCACGCCGGGTCGCCGTTGCGGCCGGTGGTGGCGCACTGGCGCGAGGACGGCCTGGCGCATGCGCGCAAGGGCGAGTGCGTGGTCACCGCGACCGGCATCGAGGGCAGCCTGGTGTACGCGCTGGCTGCGCCCCTGCGCGAGGCGATCGCGCGCGAGGGCAGCGCGTCCCTCGAACTCGATCTCGCCCCCGACCACCCGCTGCCGGCGCTGGTCGCGGCGCTGGCCGCGCCGCGTGGCCACCGCAGCCTGAGCGACCACGTGCGCCGCCGCGCCGGGCTCACCGGGGCCAAGGTCGGCCTGCTGTACGAGGTGCTTGGCCGCGAGGCCATGGACCACCCGGACACGCTGGCGACGGCGATCAAGCGCCTGCCCCTGCGCCTGCGCGCCCCACGCCCGCTGGCCGAAGCGATCAGCACCGCCGGGGGCGTGTGCCTCGAGGGGCTGGATGACACGCTGATGCTGGCCGCGCGTCCCGGCACCTTCGTTGCGGGCGAGATGCTGGACTGGGAGGCGCCGACCGGCGGATACCTGCTCACCGCCTGCTTCGCCAGCGGGCGGCGGGCGGGGCTCGGCGCCGCCGCCTGGCTGCAGCACGGGGACTGAAGCGCGGGCGGCCGTCACGCGATGGGCGCCGTGGCACCGGCTGCATGGCGAATGGATCGGCAGGGCGCCTCGCGGCGTGGCGCCGGCTTCACCGGCCTCGCGCCACGCTCGGGTGCCGCCACGCCAGAGCCTGGCCATGCCCGACGACCGCAAGCCCGACCCCGCCAAACCCTGGGAACGTCCGAACCCGAAGCGTGCCGGCAAGCGGGCAGGACTCACCGTCGCGCAGAAACGTGCCGCCAGGGCGCGTGCCGAAGAGGCGGGCCGCGCCTATCCCAACCTGGTCGACAACATGTGGGCCACGAAGCAGCCCAGATAGCCGCGTCCGTCGCGGTGCCGCGTCACCAGGTGTCTTCCACCATGCGCGGCCGGCACGCCAGCCAGCCGCCGACCAGCAGCACCCCGACCGCCACGGCCAGCATGACGAACGGCCAATGCCAGCCGTGGGTGGCTTCGTGCAGCACGCCGAACAGCAGCGGTCCGATGCAGCTCACCGCGTAGCCCACGCCCTGCATGAAGCCGGACAGTGCCGACGAGCCCGCGGGCGTGCGCGTGCGCAGGTTGATCAGCGTCAGCGACAGCGGGAACGTACTGGGCCCCAGCCCGAGCAGGGCCACCCACAGCAGGGGTGCCGCCATCGGTGCCCACAGCAGCCCGGCGAACGCCAGCAGGTGGCACGACGCGCTGGCCACCACCAGCGGGTACGGATTGCGCATGCGCACCGCCAGCGCCGGCACGCCGAGCGCGCTGAGCAGGCCCAGCGTGGAGAACAGCGCGACCATGGTGCCGCCGAACGCCGGCGTGGCGCCGGCCTCCACCAGCAGTCGCGGCAGCCAGGTGAACATCGAATAGGTGACCAGCGAGGTCATGCCGAACATCAGTGCGGCGCCCCAGGCCACCGGCGAGCGTGCGATCCGCCCCGGCACGTGCACGGCGGGCAGTTCGGGCGCCTCGTCGCCGTCGACGCACGCGGCATCGTGCACCCGCGCCAGCGGCGAGCCGCGCCGGCGCTCGGTGAGCAGCACGCCGACCCACGGCACCGCGGCCACGGCCGCCACCAGCGCCCAGCCGCCCATCGACACCCGCCAGCCGGCGGCCTCGGCGATCGGGACCGCCAGCAATGCCGGCAGGATGGTCCCGACCTGCAACGCGGTGATGTACAGCGTGCTGACCGCGCCCACGCGGTCGCCGAAGTAGCGCTTCACCAGCGGCGGCAGCACCACGTTGCCGATGCCCATCCCCGCCAGTGCCACCACCGAGGCCACGACCAGCGTGCCGGTACCGCCGGCCAGCGAGCGCAGCACGAGGCCCAGGCAGGCCAGCGCCATCGCCAGCAGCGCGCTCTGCTCGAGCCCGATGCGGCGCGCGAGCGACGGCGTGGCCACCCCGAACAGCGAGAACGCCGCGACCGGCAGCATGCCGAACACCCCGGCCATGGTGCTGCCGAAGGCGAACGCGCGGCCCAGCGTGTCCAGCAACGGCGTGATCGACGTGACCGCGGTGCGCAGGTTGAAGGCGGCCAGCACGATGCCGGCCAGCACCAGGCCGCGGCCTGCGACGAGCGGTCGGGCAGTCGCTGGGGGAGAGGTGGAAATGGGCTGCAGTCTGCGCGAGGGGCGCACATGAGAGCACACCAGCATGGCAACGGGCGCCTCCGAGGCCGGCTCGGCAGGTCGCGTCCGCACTGCGGGCCTGCCGCGCCCGCGACGCACCCGCACACGCACCCGCAATAGCACCGTCACGGGACCCGCAGCAGGCGCAAGAAAAAGGCCGACTCCTTTCGAAGCCGGCCCGGTCACGCCGCGTAATCATCGCGGCGCGTGGTGTCTCAGAGCGCAGCCTTCATGGCGTGCTTGCGGTCGCGCATGGTGTTGTGGCACTCGGTCACCTGCGGCAGCAGCTCCTCGGCCACGGCACGTGCGGCCGACGGCGTCCCGGCATCGGCGATGGTCTCCTTGAACGCCTTGAGCAGGCGATCCTCGGATTCCTCGAGCTCGGCGACATAGCCGTATTCCTTGTCGCCGAACGCGGCGCGGACCTTGCCGTACACCTGCTGCATGCTGCCGACCATGGTGCCGTCGGTGTCGGGTTCGCCGCCGGCGGCCTGCACGGTCGCGCCCAGCCGGGTGACGATGGTCGACTTGACGCCGGCGATGCGCGTGAACAGCGCGGAGAGTTCGGTATCGTCGACCTTCTGCGCGGCTTCGGCGTAGAACGCCTGGCCATCGCGCGCGATCGCGATCAAGTCGTTGAGGGAGTGCTCGGTGCGGGATTCGTTGCTCATGGGGTGTCCTCGTGCTGGCAATCCGCGCCGCGTGCGCGGGATCGCGGGAAGTGGCGTCGAATGCGACGTCGAGCACGCATCATGACGACGGGCAGGTCACGCGGGCGTGACCACGCCGGCACCCCGGCCCGTTGGTCGGCGCCCATGCGTAACCGCGCAGCCTGCCCATGCGTGCGCAGTCGTGTCGCGGCGGCCTGCAACAGGCATGATCCTGCGAATGGACCCGTCGCCGCGCACCCGCCCGTTCGTCGCCTCGTGCCGATTACTGGCCGCGGCCGCGTGGCTTGCACTGGCCGGTTGCGGCAGCGTGCCGCGCATGACAGCGCCGGGCGACGGGATGCCGGTACCGACCCACGGGGATGCGCTGGTGGATGCCGGATTCGTGCTGTCCGCCGATCGCATGGATGCCTGGAACGCGGTCGGCCAGCTGCTGGTGCGCACCGACGGCGTGCAGTTCGAAGGCCGGGCGGAAATGCTGGACCTCCACGCCGTGCGCTACCGCGGCGCGGGATTGCTGGTGCTGACGCGCGCCGTGCCGCTCTCTCCCGATGTCCCGGAACCCAGCGTACGGGTGACCGCGCGGGCGCAGGATGCCGCGCCGCTCGACCGCGAGGCCGCGCACGCCTTGCTTGCACACCTGCAGGTGGCGCTGCCCGCCGAGATCAC
>DATINB010000350.1:0-4053 GCA_035474775.1 Luteimonas sp. | reverse complement strand
GTAGATCTTGGTGGCGTACAGCCCGTCCTCGTCGAAGGCGCTGCCGAACCAGGCGCCGTAGTTCATCCAGCCCATGCCGGAGAAGCCGCGCCAGGCTTCGCTGCGCGTGTCGAACCAGCGCAGCGTGTCGCGCCCGAAGGTCGGCCCGACCAGCCGCCGCATCTCGCGCGTCGCCTCGTCGCGCCGCGCCATCGGCGAGGCATCGGGGCCGAGCGGCTCGATGGTGAAGCGCAGCGTGTCGGGCTCGGATTCCGAGAACGACGGCTCGTACGGCACCGCCCCGGGCGCGAGCGAGTTCTGCGCGTACGAGACGTCGTCATCGGGCAGGTAGAACGCGCGGTCGATGAGACCGTCGATGTAGGGCATCGGGTCCTGCGTGCCGAGTGCGCGGGCCGCCGACCGCAGTGAACGGGCGACCAGGTGCTTCACCGGCCTGGCCCCGTGCTGCGCGTGCATGTGCGACGTGTGGTTCATGGTGATCGCTCCTGGTGTGCGGTGGTGGCGGTCACATGCCCGGCAGGCTGATGCCGGCGCTGTCGAGCACGTCGCGCGCGGCCTGCGGGATCTGCGACATCTCGATCGGCCGGCTGGTGATCACCGGCGACTCCGATGACTGCGCGTACTGCTCGATGCTGGTCTCCTGCACGCCACCCACCGCCAGCCACTGCTCGCAGGCCTGCACCAGGTCCCAGTCGCTGGGGTCGACCATCGGCTGCTCGCTGCCGCGCAACTGCGGGTTGGTGAGCGCGTTGATGGCGATCACTTCGCCGTAGCGCCCGCTGAGCCGCTCGTGGTTGTTGGCCAGCCAGCGGATCACGACCGCGCTGGCGCGGGCCTGGGTGCGGAACTTGTGCGTGTTGCGCGGCCCGCCGAGGTAGTTGGCGCTGACCTGGTCCATGACCTGCCACATGTCGCGCGCGCCGAAGCAGCCGCGCAGTTCCGGGTCCGAGAGCACGTCGCGGAACTCCAGGATCATGGTCTGCAGCTCGGTGGCTGCGAAGTAGGCGATGCCGTAGCAGTGCAGCGAGAGGTTGGCGGCCAGGTCGCGCCCGGCCTTGCGCACCTGTTCCTGCGAGACCGAGATCGGGATCTGGCTGCGCATCATCCGGTCGACGCTCAGCTGGCGGCCGAACTGCGACACCGCCGACACGAAGCGCAGCCACAGCTCCTTGAACTCGCGGTTGGGCGGGTTGCCGTTGGGGTCCCCGCCCGGCGTGCCGAGGACGCGCATGTACAGGTCGCGGCGCTCGCCTTCGGTCATGCGCTCGCCGGCCTTCTTGTAGTAGTTGTAGAGGTAGTCGCCGGCGCGGCCGCGTCCGATCGGCAGCAGGCCGGTCCGGAACAGGTCGACGATCTTCTCGACCACCTGCGGCATGTTCATCTCCTCGCACGCAGCCGCGAACGCGACCGCCTGCGCGCCGATGAGGTTCTCGCGCTGCGCCACCTGGTCGGACGACTCGTCCCATTCGGGCAACACGATCTCGGTGGCCGACGGCGACGCGCCGCCGACGACGCCGGTCTGCATCTCGTAGCCGTTCTGGATGCGGCTGGCCAGCCAGGCGTCGTTGGCGCTGACGCCGTTGCTGGCGAGGCGCCGGACCAGCGCCGCCACGTTGCGCGCGCTGAGCGCGCTGACCATCTCGTCGCCGCTGGGCCTGAACTTGAAGTCGGTGCTGGCCGGGTCGCGGCGGCCCTGCGGATCGCCGCCGGGGTTCTGGCTGCCGATGATGTCGGCGTCGATCAGGCCGGCCGCGATCTGCGACTTGAGGGTGACGTTGTATTGCCGGGCCAGGTGCTCGAAGGCGGCGTCGAACAGCGCGCGGTTCTCGCGGTACTCGCCCTGCGCGGTGCTGATGCGCTGCACGAAGCCCTTGCGTTCGGCGTCGGTGTAGTTGTCGGCCTCCAGCAGCCCGCAGATGCCGGCGATCTCGCGCTCGTTGCGCTCGAGTCCGTCGAGCGGCGCGTTCTCCATCCGCTGCGAGCCGAACAGGCCGTATTCGTGGACGAACGCGTTGTCCTTCTGCAGCCGGCTCCAGTCGGTCTGCTGGTGGGTGGCCGCGACCACCCGGTAGAAGGGATCGACGACCACGTCGCTGGACAGCGCGGCCTCGATGTCGGCGAGCTCGCGCAGCTGGTTGGCACTCAGGCCGCCGCTGCTCTCGGCGGTGCGATCGAGGGTGGACAGGACCTGGCGGCGAGCACGCAACTCTTGGCGCTTCTTCAGTTCGCGCTCGCCGAGGTCGACCAGAAGGATGCGGTTCATGGCGGTTCTCTCGTCTTTGGGTGTGGAATGGGATGCAGCGGCGGTGCGCGTCGTCCGCGGGGAAGCGGGCGCCGGTGTTCTTGGTGCGCCGGCTTTCGCAGCGGCGCCCCTGGTGCGCGCCGCCGGTTTGCCGGCGGCGGCGCTGGTCGGGGCGGCGGATCCGGCCCGTGGCTTGCGTGAACTTCGTTTGATCGCCATCGGGCTCTCCTCGGCTGCGCTGCAGGAATCAGGCCGCGACGCGCGCGGACGGAACGTCGGCGCCCTGCCACCCGGCGCCGTCGGCGTCGCGCAACTGGGTGTCGATATGGATGTCGAGGGCGCGCAGTGCGGCGGCGGCATCGAGCACGCCCTGGCCGCAACCGGTGATGCCGGCGCCGGCGAACGGGCGCGCGCTGGACACCAGGATCGCGCGCGCCTCCTCGCTGGTCAGCGGCCATGCGCGCCGCTGCGCGCGTGACGCGAGCAGGGCGCAGATGGCGGCCGCGAACGGCGCCGCGAAGCTGGTGCCGCTGGCGTGCTGGTAGCCCGCCAGCCCGCAGGTGAGGATGTCGCGGCCCGGGGCGCAGGCGGCGACATGCTCGCCGCGGGTGCTGAACGCCGCCGGCGTCAGGCTTGGGTCGACTGCGCCGATGGCGATGACGCCGGCGTGCGCGGCCGGGTAGAAGCGCTCGCCGAGCCCGGAGTTGCCGCTGGCCGCGACCAGGATCACGCCGCGCGCGAGCGCATAACGGATGACTTCCTGGTGCGGCCGCGGGGCATCGGCGGCGAGCGCCGAGTCGGGCGTGCCGAAACTCATGTTGATGACCTTGACGCCGAGGTCGACCAGCCGCTTCATGCCGGCGTCGATGTTGTCGAGCGCGCCGACGCCGAAGCGCCGGGCATCCGCACCCACCGCGGCGCCGAGCACGCGCACCGGGACCAGGCCGCAGAGTCCGGCGGCCCCCGCCGGCATGCCACGCCCGCGGGCCACCAGGATGCCGGCGCACCCGCTGCCATGGCCGACGTCGTCGTCGGCGCGCTCGCCCCGGTCGCGGTAGTCGCCGACCAGGGTCAGCCCGACCGCGGCGGGGTCGAGGTCGACGCTGTCGAAGCCGGCGCGCAGGCGCGCATCCAGTTCGGCGTGGTGGATCGCCACCCCGGTATCGGCGAGGCCGATGACCACCGCGGGATCGCCGCCTTCCAGCGCCAGCGCCTGCGGCAGCCGCAGCGCGGCCTGTGCCCAGCCCGGCTCGATCGCTGCGCCGGCCACGCCGCGCGGCTGCGCGAAGGGTGCGTGGCAGAGATGGTCGCGGCCCACGCATTCCACCGTCGGCACCTCGGCCAGCGCGCGCAGCAGGCCCGGCATGCCGGCGGGGTCGCGGACCTCGATGCGCAGCACCCGCGCGACGCCGCTGAGCTGCTCGGCATCGTCGAAGCGGCGCGCGCCGGCGACCGCACGCTCGGCGCGGCCGACGCGCGCGCTGTGCAGGCGCACCACCCGTGCGGCACCGCCGTGGTGGCGGAGCAGGCGGTCGATCACGCCGCCGTCGACGTGCTGCGCCGCCGGCGTGCCATAGCCGTGCACCGCGCGCAGGCCGGGCACGTGCTCGGGGACTTCGCCGAGCCGCAGCGTCAGCAGCAGGCGTGCCGGCACCGAGCGGTGCGCGCTCACGGCACGCTCCACTGGCCAAGCTGGCCTTCGGTGAGGTGCACGCGCGCGCATTCGCCGTCGCCGAAATCCAGCTCCGCCTCGCAACCCAGCTGGCCGGCCAGGGGTGCCAGCACGAGTTCGCCGTCGCTCGCGCCGACCA
>DATINB010000349.1:0-4139 GCA_035474775.1 Luteimonas sp. | reverse complement strand
TGACCGGGTTCCTGGCCTATCTCGAGGTGGAACGGCGCGCCTCGGCGCACACGCTGGACGCCTATCGGCGCGACCTCGGGGCCCTGTGCGCATGGACGGCCGGGCAGGGCATGGACGACGTGCGGGTGCTGCAGCCGGACCAGGTCCGCGCGTTCGTCGCCGCCGAGCATCGCCGCGGCCTCTCTCCGAAGAGCGTGCAGCGTCGACTGTCGGCGTGCCGAAGCTTCTATGGCTGGCTGCTGAAGCACGGTCGCATCGCCACCAACCCCACCGTCGGCCTGCGCGCCCCGAAGGCGCCGCGCAGGTTGCCGCAGGTGCTCGATGTCGACGAAGCGGTGCGGCTGGTCGAAGTCTCCACCGACGGCCCGCTGGGCCTGCGGGACCGTGCACTCGTCGAGCTGCTGTACTCCTCGGGGCTGCGTCTCGCGGAACTGTGTGCGCTGCGCTGGCGCGATCTCTCCGATGGGCTGGTCACCGTGGTGGGCAAGGGCGGCAAGCAGCGCAGCGTTCCGGTGGGTTCGCACGCCCGTGCCGCCCTGGCCGCATGGCGCGCTTCCACGGGTGGTGCCTCCGACGCCCCGGTGTTCCCGGGGCGCAGCGGCCTGCCCATCTCGCCGCGCGCGGTGCAGCTGCGCCTGCGGCTGCTGGCGCGACAGCAGGGCCTGTTCAAGCGCGTGCATCCGCATCTGCTGCGGCACTCCTTCGCCAGCCACCTGCTGGAGTCCTCGGGCGACCTGCGCGGCGTCCAGGAACTGCTCGGACATGCCGACATCGCCACCACGCAGATCTACACGCACCTGGACTTCCAGCACCTCGCGAAGGTCTACGACGCCGCGCATCCGCGGGCGAAGCGGAAGGGCTGAACCAGGGCCGCGCGCAGCGTGTGCGCCGGCCGTCCCGTCACGCCGGTCGCCGAGGCCGCGCCGCACCGCCGCGCCGCTCGGTTGAACCCACGGCCGCCGGCCCCAAGTCGAGGGTTCACACCCGGAGGCCGCATGGACCCCAGTCAGCATCCCACCGTGTTCCACGCCACCACCGTGCTGTCCGTGCGTCGCGACGGCCGCGTGGCGATCGCCGGTGACGGCCAGGTCACGCTCGGTCACACGGTGATGAAGTCCAACGCACGCAAGGTGCGCAGGCTCGGGCGCGAGGGCCAGATCCTCGCCGGCTTCGCCGGGGCCGCGGCGGATGCGTTCACCCTGTTCGAGCTGTTCGAGTCGAAGCTCGAGAAACACGGCCAGCTGCAACGCGCGGCGGTGGAGCTCGCCAAGGACTGGCGCACCGAGCGCCGGTTCGGGAAGCTCGAGGCGCTGCTGGCGGTCGCCGACAAGGACACCTCGCTGATCATCAGCGGCACCGGCGACGTGATCGAGCCGGAGGACGGGCTGATCGCGATCGGTTCCGGCGGGCCCTACGCGCTGTCCGCCGCCCGCGCGCTGATGCTGCACACGCAGCTGGACGCGCGCAGCCTCGCCGTCGAGGCGCTCAACATCGCCGGCGACATCTGCATCTACACCAACCGCAACATCGTGGTCGAGGAACTCTGATGCCCAGCCGGCCCGATACGTCCAACAGCACCATGACCCCGCGCGAGATCGTGCAGGAGCTCGATCGCCACATCATCGGGCAATCGGCGGCCAAGCGCGCCGTGGCGATCGCGCTGCGCAACCGCTGGCGGCGCGCGCAACTGCCGGAGGAACTGCGCAACGAGGTGATGCCCAAGAACATCCTGATGATCGGCCCCACCGGCGTCGGCAAGACCGAGATCGCACGCCGGCTCGCCACCCTCGCCAACGCGCCGTTCGTCAAGGTGGAGGCGACACGGTTCACCGAGGTGGGGTACGTCGGCAAGGACGTCGAGCAGATCATCCGCGACCTCGCCGATACCGCGGTCAAGCTCTACCGCGAGCAGGCCAAGGTGCGCGTGCGCACGCAGGCCGAGGCACGTGCGGAAGACCGCATCCTCGACGCGCTGCTGCCGAGGCGCGAATCGGCGTCGACCGGCTTCGGGTTCAATGCATCCGCCAACACCACCGTGGACATCGGGGCCGAGCCGCGCGAGAGCGAGACACGCCTGAAGCTGCGCCGCCAGCTGCGCGCCGGCGAGCTCGACGACCGCGAGATCGAGCTGGACCTCACCGCCAGCGTGGGCCACGCCGACATCCTGACCCCGCCCGGCATGGAGGAGATGGGCCAGCAACTGCGGCAGATGTTCGCAAGCCTCGGCGGCGGCAAGACCCACCGGCGCACGCTTTCGATCCGCGCCGCGCGGCCGCAGCTGGTCGAGGAAGAGGCCGGCAAACTGGTCAACGAGGACGAGGTGCGCGAGGCCGCGATCGAGGCCTGCGAGCAGCACGGCATCGTGTACATCGACGAGATCGACAAGGTCGCCAAGCGCAGCGAGGGCATGGGTGCCGACGTCAGCCGCGAAGGCGTGCAGCGCGACCTGCTGCCGCTGGTGGAGGGCTCCACGGTCAGCACCAAGTACGGCTCGGTGCGCACCGACCACATCCTGTTCATCGCATCGGGTGCGTTCCACCTGGCCAAGCCGTCGGACCTGATCCCGGAGATGCAGGGCCGCTTCCCGATCCGCGTCGAATTGTCGGCCTTGAGCAAGGACGACTTCGTGCGCATCCTCACCGAGCCCAAGGCGTCGCTGACGCGCCAGTACGTCGCCCTGCTGGAGACCGAAGGCGTGCAGCTGACCTTCGCCGACGACGCCGTCGAGCGATTGGCTGAAATCGCCGCGCAGGTCAACGAACGCCAGGAGAACATCGGCGCGCGCCGGCTGCACACGGTGCTGGAGCGCCTGCTCGACAGCCTGAGCTTCGAGGCCCCCGACCGCAGCGAGGGGGTGGTCATCGACCGCGCCTACGTCGATACGCACCTGGGCGGCCTGGTCGAGGATCCCGACCTCAGCCGTTACATCCTGTAGCGGCAGCCGGCACCGCGCACGGATCGCAGCGGTCGACCCGCCGACGGCGCTGGGTCAGTCCTCGCCGATGTCCTCGTTCCACGTGTCGGGGTTGGCCGTGATCCAGGTGCCGAGCATGGCGATGCAGCGCTCGTCGCGCAGGTCGACCACGTTCACGCCGGCTTCCCGCAGCCAGTCCAGTCCGCCCGCGAAGTTGACCGATTCGCCGACCACCACCGTGCCGATGTTGAACTGCCGCACCAGTCCGCTGCAGTACCAGCACGGCGCCAGCGTGGTGACCATGATCGTGTCGCGGTAGCGGCGTTGGCGGCCGGCCTTGCGGAAGGCGTCGGTCTCGCCGTGCACGGACGGGTCGCCCTCCTGCACGCGGCGGTTGTGGCCACAGCCCAGCAGGCGGCCGTCGCCGTGGTACAGCGCCGCGCCGATGGGGATGCCGCCTTCGGCGAGTCCCGCCTGCGCTTCGGCGAGGGCGGTATCGAGCATGGCGCGGTAGTCGGGGGTGGTGATCAATGCGACGGCGTCCGGTTGCCTGGTGCCGCCAGTCTGGCGCGACCGGCGCAGGTCGTCGAGCCGGTCGGCCCCGCGCGCGGCGCCTGCCGGTGATGGCGGACGGGCGCGGGTGCGATAATTCCTTCCATGAACGCGCCCGCCGACCCTCCCCGCGACGAATCGCCCGACACCACCCATTTCGGCTTCCGGGACGTGCCGCGTGCCGACAAGCAGAAGCTGGTCGGCGAGGTGTTCTCTTCGGTCGCGGGCAGCTACGACCTGATGAACGACCTGATGAGCCTGGGCATCCACCGGGTCTGGAAGCGCTACTTCGTCGCCACCGCGCAGGTCCGTCGTGGCGACCGGGTGCTGGACCTGGCCGGCGGTACCGGCGACATCGCCGCCTTGCTGCGTGACCGCGTCGGCGAGGCGGGGGAGCTGGTGCTCGGCGACATCAACGCCGCCATGCTGCGGGTGGGCCGCGACCGGATGGTCGACCGCGGGCTGGTGCGCGGGTTCGAATACGTGCAGTGCAATGCCGAGGCGTTGCCGTTTCCCGACGACAGCTTCGACCTGGTCACGATTGCGTTCGGGCTGCGCAACGTCACCGACAAGGATGCGGCGCTGCGCGAGATGCTGCGCGTGCTCAAGGTCGGCGGACAGGCGCGCGTGTTGGAGTTCTCGCAGGTGCGCGCGGACTGGTTCAAGCCGCTGT
>DATINB010000348.1:0-3090 GCA_035474775.1 Luteimonas sp. | reverse complement strand
GCCCCCGCCCCGATGCACTACACTGGAGGGTGATGGTCGAGGCGCCACTCCACTTCGTTCGCCCCCGTGAGCCCAAGCCCGAGTGGCTGAAGGTGCGGGCCCCGGGCTCGGACAACTACGTCCGGCTCAAGGGCATCATGCGCGACCTCAAGCTCAACACGGTCTGCGAGGACGCCCACTGCCCCAACATCGGCGAGTGCTGGCATCACGGCACCGCCACCTTCATGATCCTCGGCGAGGTCTGCACCCGCCGCTGCTCGTTCTGCGATGTCGCGCATGGCCGGCCGAAGCCGCCGGATCCCGCCGAGCCGGCCAACCTCGCGCGCACCGTCGCCGACATGGGGCTCCGGTACGTGGTGGTGACCTCGGTCGACCGCGACGACCTGCGCGACGGCGGCGCGCAACATTTCGTCGACTGCATCGACGCGATCCGGGCCGCCACCCCGTCCACGCGCATCGAGATCCTGACCCCGGATTTCCGCGGCAAGGGCCGCATGGAACGTGCGCTGGAGATCCTCGCCGCCGGCCCGCCCGACGTCTTCAACCACAATGTCGAGACGGTGCCCGAGCTGTATCGCAACGTGCGGCCCGGCGCCGACTACCAGTGGTCGCTCACCCTGCTGCAGAAGTTCGGGCAGCAGCACCCGGGGGTACCGACCAAGTCCGGGATCATGCTCGGCCTGGGCGAGACGATGGAACAGGTTCAGGGCACGCTGCGCGACCTGCGCGCGCACGACGTCGACATGGTCACCATCGGCCAGTACCTGCAGCCCAGTGCGCACCACCACCCGGTGCTGCGCTACTGGACGCCCGAGGAGTTCAAGGCCCTGGAGGTGTACGGCATGGCGCTGGGCTTCAGCCACGTCGCCTCAGGCCCACTGGTGCGGTCCTCGTACCACGCCGACCGCCAGGCCGCAGAGGCGGGCGTCGCGGCCTGAGCGGCTGCAGGCCGGCGGCACGCCCGGTGGCGCGCAGGACGCTGCATCCCACGGCGGTGCCTGCTGCGATCGCGGTCGGCGAGCGACCATGCCGCATGCGGGCATGGCCATCCATTCACACCGGTGCAGGATCCCGCGGGTAGAGTGAATCGCATCCGTTGCGATGCACGTTTGGCACTGTCGCGATGCCGCGGCAGCGCGCAGCGTGCCGTCCTCGCACCATCTTCGTCCGTCCGTCGTTCCCTCGAGGCCCGAGCCCTGCATGAAAGTCTCCCAAGTCCTGTCCGTCTCCGTGGTCACGCTGGCGCTGGCGATGCCGCTGGGGCTCATGGCGCGCGCCGACGGCGAGGGGGCAGCCGCGGTCGCGGCCGGCCCGACCACCGACCACGTGACCACCTCCAGGCTGGTCTACGGCCTGCTGTCGGACAGTCGATACGCCTATCGCCCGCGTGCCCTCGACGCGGCGATGTCGGCCGACATCTTCAAACGCTACCTGGAGGCGCTGGATACCAGCAAGCTGTTCCTGACCGCGCAGGACGTCGCGCGCTTCGACGCCTATCGCGGACGCATGGGCGAATCGGTCAAGACCGGCGACATGGGGCCGGCGTTCGAGATGTTCGGCCTCTACAAGCAGAGGGTCACCCAGCGCGTCGCGCATGCGCGCAGCCTGCTGAAGCAGGACATCTTCGACTTCACCGGCGACGAGCGCTGGGCCTACGACCGCGAGGACGCGCCGTGGGCGGCGACCGATGCCGAGCTCGACGGCCTGTGGAAACAGTCGGTCCGCAACGACTGGCTGCGCCTGAAGCTGGCCGGCAAGAAGCCCGAGGAGATCCGCGCCACCCTTGACAAGCGCTACGCCAACATCGCCAGCAGCATCGCCGAACTCAACGGCGAAGACGCCTTCCAGAGCTTCCTCAACGCCTACACCAGCTCCATCGACCCGCATACCGACTATTTCAACCCGCGCACGGCGACGCTGTTCAACCAGAGCATGTCGCTGTCGCTGGAAGGCATCGGTGCGCAGTTGCAGAAGCAGGACGAGGTGGTGGTGATCCGCGAGGTGATCGCGGGCGGTCCCGCGGCCATGAGCAAGCGGTTCAAGCCCGGTGACCGCGTGGTGGCCGTCGGCCAGGGCGGCAGCGGCCCGATGGAGGACGTGATCGGCTGGCGCATCGACGACGTGGTCGAGAAGATCAAGGGCAAGGCCGGTACGCAGGTGCGGCTGGACGTGGTGCCGGCGGAAGCGCTGCTCGACAGCGACCCGGTGCGGATCGTGCTGACGCGCGCGCGCGTGCGCCTCGAGGAGCAGGCCGCCAAGTCGGAAGTGATGACCATCCCGGCGGCCGGTGGCGTGCCGGCGCGGCGCATCGGCGTGATCAAGCTGCCGGCGTTCTACCAGGACTTCGAGGGACGGCGCACGCGCAACGGCGATTACGCGTCGGCGACCCGCGACACCGCCAAGCTGCTCGAGGCATTCCGCGCCGACAAGCTCGACGGCGTGGTCCTGGACCTGCGCAACAACGGCGGCGGCTCGCTCAACGAGGCGGTGGAACTCACCGGCCTGTTCATCGACCAGGGCCCCGTGGTGCAGGTGCGCGAGTCCGGCGGGCGCGTCAACGTGGAGAGCGACCGCACGGCCGGGGTGTCGTGGGACGGTCCGCTCGCGGTGCTGATCAACCGGGGCTCGGCCTCGGCGTCGGAGATCGTCGCGGGTGCCATCCAGGACTATGGCCGTGGGCTGGTGATCGGCGAGACGACCTTCGGCAAGGGCACGGTGCAGAACCTGGTGGACCTGGACCGCTGGCCGGGCAGCGAGGGCAAGAAGTTCGGCCAGGTCAAGCTGACCATCGCGCAGTTCTTCCTGCCCGGCGGCAGCAGCACGCAGAACAAGGGCGTGGTGCCGGACATCCGCTTCCCGGTGACCGTGGACGCCACCGAATTCGGCGAGAGCACCTACGACAACGCGTTGCCGTGGACGCGCATCGCCGCGGTGCAGCACCTGCAGTACGGCAACTTCGCGCCGCTGATTCCGCGCCTGGATGCCATGCACGCCGCGCGCGTGGCGAAGGACAAGGAATTCCAGTGGTGGTCGGAAGACGTGGCGCAGTTCCGCGCGGAGTCTGCGAAGAAGTCGGTCTCGCTCAACGAA
>DATINB010000347.1:0-3385 GCA_035474775.1 Luteimonas sp. | reverse complement strand
CGGGTGCACGGCGGCGGATCGCAGCGTTGCGGCCACGTGGCACCATCCGCGCGATGCCCGACCCAGCGCAGCCCGGATTGCCGCTCGGCCCGACACCACCGCAGGTGGCGGCGGGCCTGCACGTGGCGCTCAGCGGGGGCCTGGACTCGATGGCGCTGCTGCACGCACTCGCCACCGACCCGGTGCTGCGCGGCGGCCTTCGCGCCCTGCACGTGGACCACGGCCTGCATCCGTCCGCACCGGCCTGGGCCGCGACCTGCACCGAGGCCTGCGCGCGGCTCGGCGTGCCCTTGACGGTGGTCCGCGTCGACGTCGCGCGACACGCCGGCCAGGGCATCGAAGCCGCCGCGCGGGCGGCGCGCCTGGAGGCCTTCGCACGGGCCATCGGTGGCGGCGTCATCGCACTCGCCCAGCACCAGCGCGACCAGGCCGAGACGTTCCTGTTGCGTGCGCTGCGCGCGTCCGGCGTGGACGGGCTGGCCGCGATGTCGCCGCTGCGCGCGCACGCCGACGGCTGGCTGTGGCGGCCACTGCTGGCGGTGCCGCGCGACGCGTTGCATGCCTACGCCGTGGCACACGGGCTGCCATGGGTGGACGACCCGTCCAACCAGGACGAGGCACTGGACCGCAATTTCCTGCGCCTGCGGGTCTTGCCGCTGCTGCGGACCCGCTGGCCGGGGTCGGATGCGGCCTTCGCCCGCGCCGCAACCCTGGCCGGCGAAGCCTCGACGCTGCTGGAAGCGGGCGACGACGCGCTGCTGGCCTCGGCCCTCGATGCCGACGGCGCGCTCGCGATCGAGCCGTTGCGCGCATGGCCGGCGGCGCGCACGGCGCGCGTGTTGCGACGCTGGGTGGCATTGCGCGGGCTGCCCCCGCTCCCGGCCGAAGGCGTGCGCCGGCTTCCGGACCTGCTGTCTCATGTGACGTCTCCGGCGATCGCCACCTTCGAGTGGTCAGGCGCGGCGGTCAGCCGATGGCGCCGCCACCTGCACGGCTACCGGGTCCGCCCGCCGCTGCCGGCGGACTACCGTGCAGGCTGGAGTGGCGGCGAGCCGCTGCGGTTGCCCGGGGGCGGCTGGCTGTGCCTGCAGGCCATCCCGGCAGCGACCTCCTCCGGAATCGAGATGCAGTCACCGGCGGCCGGGCGCACCTTTGCAGGCGTGGCCGCAGAGGACGCTGGCCCGCCGTCCGGGTGGGGACCGTTCGTGGTGCGCGCGCGCCACGGCGGTGAGCGCATCCGGCTGCCTGGCCGTCGCCACCGGCACGCGCTCAAGCACGTCCTGCAGGACGCCGGCGTGCCGCCGTGGCTGCGCACGCGCATGCCGCTGCTGTGCGCCGCGGATGGACGCCTGCTGGCGGCCGGCGACCGCATCCTGGCCGATGGCGTCGAGGCTGGCCTGCGCACGCTCGGACTGCGCCTTGCGTGGCTGCACGAGGACGACGAACCGGTGGCCGGACACGTGTCGCCCGGCTAGCGGACACACGCGGCCCGGGCACCCGGTGCCGTAAACTGCCGGCATGGCCCGCAAATCTCCCGCCCTTGGCGATCAATCTCCCGGCCCCGAGCCTGCGTCGCCCGTCGCCACGTTCGAGGACTCGCTGGAGTCGCTCGAAGCACTGGTCGCACGGATGGAAAACGGCGACATGACCCTCGAGGACTCCCTCGCCGCCTACGAACGCGGCGTCGGCCTGTTCCGCCAGTGCCAGCAGGCGCTGGAGCATGCCGAGTTGCGCGTCCGGTTGTTGAGCGACCCGACCCAGCCGGCGTCGGCGCAGGCGTTCCCGGACCTGCCCGCCGGCGATGCCTGAGGACGCTATTGGCCCCTGTGCGGTCGAGGCGCAGCTCGACGACTGGCGGCGCCGCATCGACCGCGTGCTTGGCGACGCGTTGCAGGCGCATCCATCCGGCGACGGCACGCTGGGTGAGGCCATGCGCCACGCCGTGCTGCTCGGTGGCAAGCGCATGCGCCCGCTGCTCACCTACGCCACCGGCACCGCCTTCGGCGTGGACCCAGCGCGCCTGGATGCACCGGCGGCCGCGGTCGAGCTGATCCATGCCTACTCGCTGGTCCATGACGACCTGCCCGCGATGGACGACGACGCGCTGCGCCGCGGGCAGCCCACGGTGCACGTCGTGCATGGAGAAGCGGGTGCGATCCTCGCCGGCGACGCGCTGCAGGCGCTGGCCTTCGAGCTGCTCGCCGAAACCGGCGATGCCGGCGACCGGAACGACGCCCGACGCCGGCTGGCGATGGTGCGCACGCTGGCGCAGGCCGCCGGTGCACAGGGCATGTGCGGCGGCCAGGCACGCGACCTGGCCGCGACCGGGGCCGATGCACCGGCTCTGCCGCTGCAGGCCGTCGAGCAGTTGCACGGGCTCAAAACCGGGGCCCTGCTGCGTGCCGCGGTGCGCCTCGGCGCGCTGGCCGCGGACGTCGGCGCCGAGGACTGCGCGCGCCTGGACCGCTTCGCCAGTGCCCTCGGGCTCGCGTTCCAGATCCGCGACGACCTGCTCGACGTCGAGGGCGACGCGGCCACGCTCGGCAAGACGCCCGGCAAGGACGCGGCGCAGGCCAAGGCGACCGTGCCGGCGCTGATCGGAATCGCCGCGTCGCACCAGCGGCTGGTCGAACTCGGCAGCACGATGCAGGACGCGCTCGCCCCGTTCGGGGAACGCGCCGGTGCGCTCGCCGCGCTCGGTCGACAGGCCGCGCACCGCGACCGCTGAGCGCGCGCCCAGTGCGGCGACGCGCCGCGGGCGCAGCCCGCCTCAGCCGATCAGGCGCAGGGTGAACGGATACCGGTAGAGCTCGCCGTTCCAGGCCTTGGCGGTGGCGACGATGCTGCAGACCAGCCACAGGAGCGCGATCGCGGCGACGACCAGCGCCAGTGCGATGCCGGCCGGCAGGGTGAGGACCAGCCCGAGCCCCAGCGTCATCACCGTCGCGCCCACCAGCACCACGCCGGCCGCCACGGCTGCCGCCGCGTAGACCAGCATGCTCAGGTTGAAGTTGAGGGCCTCGCGGGCATGCTCGGCAACGAACGCCGACTGGTCGCGCTTAAGCGCGTACACGGTACCGGCACCCAGCACGCCGGCGATCCCGGCGATCCAACTGGTCAGCAAGGCCAGCAGCAGTGCCGAAAGATGCGCCGCGGCGGCCCACTGGCGTTCGCTGGCGGCCGGGGAGTCCATCCGGAGGATGTGGTTCATGGTGTCCGCCCTGCACCGGGAACAGGTCCGGCGTGAGGACGATGATGGGGCCGTGGCGCTGCCGTGCAACCCAACTGATGACCTGGTCGGAGCGCCGCCGCGAGGCATTCGCAGCAGCGCACCCGGTCGCGGCGCCGGGTCGCGACGGCGGCAGGCGCCGCGCCGCGAACCGGC
>DATINB010000346.1:0-2256 GCA_035474775.1 Luteimonas sp. | reverse complement strand
CCTGGGCCGCGCGTTCGGTCACGTAGTCCATGTCGACCTCGATGCCCAGGCCCGGGCCGGTCGGCATGCGGACGCTGCCGTCGGTGTACTCGAAGACGCTGCGGTCGCTGATGTAGTCCAGCAGGTCGTTGTCGGCGTTGTAGTGGATGCCCAGGCTCTGCTCCTGGATGAACGCGTTGTAGCAGACCGCATCGAGCTGCAGGTTCGCGGCCAGCGCGATCGGCCCGAGCGGGCAATGCAGCGCGACGGCGACGTCGTAGGCTTCCGCCATCGCCGCGATCTTGCGCGTCTCGGTGATGCCGCCGGCATGCGAGGGGTCCGGCTGGATGATGTCCACGCCACCCATCTGCAGCACGCGCTTGAAGTCGTAGCGCGTGTACAGCCGCTCTCCGAGCGCGATCGGCGCCGCCGCGATCGAGGCCAGTTCGGGAATCGCCTCCAGGTGCTCCGACAGCACCGGTTCCTCGACGAACATCAGGTTGAACGGGATCAGCTCGCGCAGCAACACCTTGGCCATCGGCTTGTGCACGCGGCCATGGAAGTCGACCGCGAGCCCCACGCCGGGCCCCACCGCATCGCGCACGGCCTGCACGTTCTCCAGCGTGTGCGTGACCTTGTCCCAGGTGTCGACGAACTGCATTTCGCCGGTGCCGTTCATCTTGACCGCGGTGAAACCCAGCGCGACGGCGTCGCGCGCCGCGCGGGCGACCTCGGCCGGACGGTCGCCTCCGATCCACGAATAGACGCGGATGCGATCGCGCACCGGCCCGCCCAGCAGCGAGTAGACCGGAACACCCAGTGCCTTGCCCTTGATGTCCCAGAGCGCCTGGTCGATGCCGGCGATCGCGCTCATCAGGACCGGGCCGCCGCGGTAGAAGTTGCCGCGGTACATCGCGTTCCAGTGGTCCTCGATCGGCGCCGGATCGCGTCCGATCAGGTAATCCGACAGCTCGTCGACCGCCGCCGCGACGGTGTGCGCGCGGCCCTCCACGATCGGCTCGCCCCAGCCGCTGATGCCGGCGTCGGTGTCGATGCGCACGAACAGCCAGCGCGGCGGCACCCGGAAGGTGGTGATGGCGGTGATCTTCATGCGGGCGTGCCCTCCTCCATGGCGATGGCTTTCCATGCATCGACGAACCCGCGCGCGCGCAGCGCGACGTCCGCCGCACTGCGTCCGGGCGCATACAGCGCGGAGCCGATGCCGAATCCACCCGCCCCGGCGGCCACGTAGGCGGCCATGCGCGGCGGATCGATCCCGCCGACCGGAAGGAGCGGGATTCCGGCCGGCAGAACGCTGCGCCAGGCCTTGAGCACGGCCGGCGCGATCTGCTCGGCCGGGAACAGCTTCAAGGCACTCGCGCCGGCATCGATGGCCGCGAATGCTTCGGTCGGCGTGGCCACGCCCGGCACGCACAGCAGGCCGGCCTTGCGCGCGGCGGCGATCACCGCTACATCCGCATGCGGCATCACGACCAACCGCGCGCCGGTGGTCGCGACGGCATCCACCATCGCCGGGGAGCGCACGGTTCCTGCACCGATCGTGCAGCGATCGCCGAAGGCGTCCTGGAGTCGCGCGATGCTGTCGAGCGGGCTCGGTGAGTTGAGCGGCACCTCGAGCACGTGGAAGCCGGCGTCGACCAGGACGGTCCCGATCTCGAGCGCCTCGTGCGGCGCCAGGCCGCGCAGGATCGCCACCAGCGGCAGCGGAGACATCCATGAGCCAGCGGTGGTCGGGTTCATGCTGCCCCCCGCGGAGCGGGCTCCGGTGCATCCGGCGCCCCGAGCAGCCCGGCGCGCGCCGCGATCATCCACAGGCCATGGGCGGCGGCATCGGCGGCCAGGACCGATGCCATGCCGAAGACCTCGAGTGCGACGCGATAGCGGGAACACAGTGCGGCATCCCCGACCAGCCACAGCGGGCGCGATACATCGAACGTGCCGGTCGCCACCATCATGCGGATCTCCTCCCCGATCAGCAGGCCGGACAGCCGCGCAGGCACGGCGTCGCTGGCCAGCACGCCGGACAGCATGGCGGCACGGATGCCGAACAGGCGCGACAGCCCGCCGGCGCTGGCGCTCTCGCGAGCATCCGTCACCCCGTCGACAAAGGCCGGGCCATCCTCCACGAGCGGAGCGCCAACGCCGGCCGCCAGGATCGATTGGTGGCGCAGCAGCGCGAACAGTTCGCCCGTCATCGCGGTCCGGAACGCAACGATGCGCGAACCACGCAGATCGACCCACTTGCTGTGCGTCCCC
>DATINB010000345.1:0-2759 GCA_035474775.1 Luteimonas sp. | reverse complement strand
GAATACGGTGTAGGTCTTCTGCGCGCGCAACCCGGTGGCGCGCGCCTGCGCGTCGCTGCCGCACAACAGGCTGGCGCGCCACGCCGGCACGGCGTGCTTCAGCGCATCGCCGAGTGCCCGGTACAGCGTGGTGTCCGCAGCCAGGCGCGCGTCGTACGGGGGGTTGCAGACCGCGAGCCCCTGCGCCGACGGCGGCGTGGACAGCGCGCCGACGGCGCGCACCTCGAACGTGATGGCATCGCGGAAGCCTGCCGCGGTGGCGTTGTCGCGCGCGCGGGCCACCGCCACGGGATCCAGGTCGCTGCCATGGAAGACCGGCAGCAGGCGGCCACGGCCGGCACGCTCGCGGGCCAGCGCTTCCTCGCGCAGCGACGACCAGGCCGCAGCGTCGAAACCGAGCCAGCGGCTGGGTGCGATGTCGCCATGGCGCAGCAGTCCGGGCGCGACGTCGGCGGCCATCGCCGCACCCTCGATCAGCAGCGTGCCGCCGCCGCACATCGGGTCCAGCAGCGCGCCGCCGTCGGCATGCACCTGCGGCCAGCGGCCGCGCAGCAGCACGGCGGCGGCAAGGGTCTCCTTCAACGGCGCCTCGCCCTGGCCGCGACGCCATCCGCGCCGGTGCAAGGGCCCGCCGCCGAGGTCGATCGAGAGGATGGCGTGGCCGCGGCGCAGCACCAGGTTGAGGCGCAGGTCGGGCGCGTCGACGTCGACATCCGGGCGCTCGCCGGTGGCGTCGCGCAGGGTGTCCACCACGGCGTCCTTGACGCGCAGTGCGGCGTAGTGGGCGTGGGTCACGCCGTCCCCGGAGACGTGCGCATCCACGGCCAGCGTCATGCCCGGCCCCAGGTGCGCCTGCCACGGCACCTCGGCCACGCCGGCGTACAGGGCACGCTCGTCCTCGCATGCGAACTCGACCAGCGGCCAGAGCACGCGGCTGGCCGTGCGCGACCACATCACGGCGCGCTGCGCATCGGCCAGCGTCCCGTCGGCGTTGGCGCCGGCGACGGTGGCGGTGGCGGTGGCGCAGCCGAGTGCCAGCAGTTCGTCGACCAGCAGGTATTCGAGGCTCTTGGCGCAGCTGACGAAGAACTTCATCGCCGCCCGCTCCCTGCGCACGCCGCTGCCGGGGCGACCGGATTCACGCGGACACCTGTTCGAGGAGCGCCGCGAACGCATGCGCCGAGGCCTCCACGTGCGCGGTGAGCCGGTGGCCGTCGTCGACCAGCAGCAGGCGCGCCCGGCGCGCACGCGCCCACGCCACCACATCGAGCGCGGGGATCAGTTCGTCGTCCCAGCCGTGCACGATGGTGATCGGCACGGGCGCGGCCTGCAGCGGGTGCGCGGCGTCCATGCGCACGGGCGGCGCCATCAGGAACAGGGCGGCGGTCGGGACCTGCAGCGACACCATGCCGGCGATCCACGCACCGAGGCTGGAACCAGCCAGCACCAGCGGCCCATCCGCCGCGCGCGCCCGGGCGAGCGCGAGCAGCCGTTGCAGGCGCGCCGCGACATCACCCAGGTCGCCGACGTGGCGCCGTGCGTCCAGGTCCGTGTAATCCGGGCGTTCGTGGCTCCAGCCAAGACGCTCCGCGGCTTCGGCGAGCGCGGTGACCTTGGTGGCGTCGGGGCCGCTTTCGAACCCGTGCGACAGGATGCAATGGCCGCGCGCGCTCACCGTGCCGCACCATTGTGCCGCCGCGGGGCGGGCCTGCGCCGCATGCTCACGCCGTCTCGGCCGTCACGCGGTCGCCGATGCGCAGCGTGCCGCCTTCGACGATGCGCGCGCACAGCCCGCCCATGCCACGCATGGCGTTGTACGCACCCGCGCCCAGCGCCGCCTCCATCCGCGAACAGGGATCGCAGGGGCCGGTGCCCTCCAGCAGGACCTCGCCGACGCGGAAGCGCAGTCCCTTCAGGGCGATCAGCGGAATCCCCGAGACCACCAAATTGCGGCGCAGCGTGCGCGGGGCGACCGTCGCGTGCCCGGCCAGCGCGGCGATGGCCGGCAGGTGCTCGGCCTGGATCAGGGTCACGCCGCGCTTGCCGCTGCCCCCGCCGTAGCGGTCGCCGAGCAGTCCACCGCCGGCGATCGCCTGTGCGCTGTCGACCTCGTCAACGTCCACGTCGCGCGCCGGGCGCACGCCGATCCACTGCACGCGGCCTGCGCGCGGGAACTGCGTCATCAGGCGGAACAGGTCGGATTCCCGGGGCGGCAACGGCATCGACAGATGCTAGCATCGCCGTCAATTGCACCGGGCCCGCGGCGTGCGCATCGATCCGCTTCCGTACCAGCACCGGCTCGCCGAACGACCGCTGGCCGACATCGACCTGGTGGTCATCCACTGCACCGAACTGCCCGACCTGGCGATGGCGCGCGCGTACGGCGAGCGCGAGCTGTACCCGGCGTCCGGCACCGGCAACAGCGGCCACTGGTACATCGACCGCGACGGCGCCAGTGTCCGCTTCGTGGAGCCCAGCCGCGTGGCGCACCACGTGCGGGGTTACAACCCGCGCTCGGTCGGGATCGAACTGGTCAACCGCGGGCGCTACCCGGACTGGCTGGATTCACGCCGGCAGGCCATGGACGAGGCCTACCCGGATGCGCAGGTCGAGGCGCTGCTGGCCCTGCTCGCGTCGTTGCGGGCAACGCTGCCGGCACTGCGCTGGATCGCCGGCCACCAGGACCTGGATACCGGCACCGAAACCGCCAGCGACGATCCCGGCACGCAGGTCCGCCGCAAGCTGGACCCCGGCCCGCT
>DATINB010000344.1:0-1757 GCA_035474775.1 Luteimonas sp. | reverse complement strand
CGATCGCACGCGTCGTGCGGTGTTGGCCGCGGGGGCCATGCTGGCGCTGCCGGCGTGGGCCGCACCGGCGTCCGCGCCGTCGGCAGGTCCCATCGCGCGCACCCGCAGCGGCTCCATCCGTGGCTACGTCGAGCGCGGGGTCCACGTGTTCAAGGGCGTGCCGTACGGCGCCGACACCGCGTCTCGGCGGTTCCAGCGCGCGCGGCGTGAAGTGCCCTGGTCCGGCGTGCGCGACGCCACCGCGCCGGGCGCATCCGCTCCGCAATCCGGAGGCCAGGGGATGGGCAGCGAGGACTGCCTGTTCCTCAACATCTGGACGCCCGGATTGCGCGACGCAGCCCGGCGACCGGTTCTGGTGTACCTGCATGGCGGGGGTTACGACAGCGGCTCGGGCAGCGCCCCGCTCTACGACGGCGTGAATCTGTGCCGGCGCGGAGACGTCGTGGTGGTCACCCTGAATCACCGCCTGAACGCGTTCGGCTACCTGTACCTCGCCCAGCACGGCGACACAGCGTTCGCCGACTCCGGAAACGTCGGCCAGCTCGACCTGGTCGACGCCCTGCACTGGGTGCGGGCCCATGCCGCCGAGTTCGGTGGCGACGCCGGCAACGTCACCGTGTTCGGGCAGTCGGGAGGCGGCGCCAAGATCGCCACCCTGATGGCGATGCCGGAGGCCGCAGGCCTGTTCCACCGCGCGTGGACGATGAGCGGCCAGCAGGTCACCGCCGCCGGTCCGCGGGCCGCCACGCAGCGTGCCCGGCTGCTGCTGGACGCGCTGGGCATCGCACCCGGCGAACTGGACCGCCTGCGCACGCTGCCGGCGGCCCGCATCGTGGAGGCGTTGCAGCTGCGCGACCCGTCGCGTGCGGAGGACACGCGCCTGTATCTGGGCCCCGTGCTCGACTCGCGCAGCCTGCCGCGGCACCCGTTCTGGCCCGACGCGCCACCGCAGTCGGCCGCCATCCCTATGGTGATCGGCAACACGCGTGACGAGACGCGCGCGTTCCTGGGGCGTGACCCGGCACACCATGCCCTGACCTGGGACGCGTTGCCGGCGACGCTGCAGGCGCAGCAGTTCGTCGACCTCGACCCGCAGACCGTCGTCGCCGCCTACCGCGCGCTGTATCCCCACTACACGCCGAGCGAGGTGTTCTTCGCCGCGACCACTGCCGGCCGCTCGTGGCGCGGGGCCATCGAGGAGCTGGAGGCGCGTGCGCGACAGGGCGCGCCGACCTGGAGCTACCAGCTGGACTGGGGCTCGCCGCTGGAGGGCGGCCGACTGGGGGCACTGCACACGCTGGACATCGCGCTGGTGTTCGACAACGTCGATGCCGACGGATCGCTGACCGGCGGCGGCGAGGACGCACGGCGGCTGGCCGGCGCGATGAGCGGTGCCCTGCTCGCCTTCGCGCGCACCGGCGTTCCGGAGGCGGTCGACGGGCTGCCCTGGCCGCGCTACCGCCTGCCGCGACGTGCCACGATGGTGTTCGACGACGCGTCGGCGGTGGTCGACGACCCGCGCGGAGGCGAACGCCTGCTCTACGCGCGCGTGCCGTTCGTGCAGCGCGGGACCCAGTGAACGACCCAGATCACGGGACGGGAGTCGCCACGGAGCCAGGCCGCCGGTCGTGCCCCGGCGCAGGTGCGGGCGCAGGGGTGGGCGCGGGTGCCGGCGGCAGCAGCAATGCGGCCAGTGGCGTGTCTGCGGTCCGCAGCGCGTCGGCGACCGCGGCGGCCATGCGCACCGCGCCCTCCGG
>DATINB010000343.1:0-1691 GCA_035474775.1 Luteimonas sp. | reverse complement strand
CCGTGCCGGCCACGGGGCCTGGTGCGCTTGCGCTACGCAGGCAAGATCAGTGCCGGCTTCACCGCGCTGACCGAACGCGTGGCGGCCGCCGCCGATCGGCTGGCGCTGGACAAGCGGGTGCTGGACATCGATTCCAGCGGTGGCCAGGTGGAGGACGCGATCAAGGCCGGGGATGCCATCGGTGCCTCCGGCTGGACGATCTGGGTGCGCGACGGTGCCGTCTGCCACAGCGCCTGCGTGCTGATCCTGGCGGCCGGCGATACACGGATGATCTCGGGCCAGGTCGGCATCCACCGCATCATCCGCATGAGTTCGACCGCCACCACGCGGGCCGAGCTCAACACCGAGCTGCAGGCGGTCTATGGGCGGGTCAAGGAATACCTCGAGCGCAACGGCGTGGCCGTCGCGGTGGCCGACCAGATGATGGCCGTGCCCAACCGCAACCTGCGCCTGCTCACCGCCAGCGAACTGCAGGGCTACGGCCTGGACGGCACCAACCCGGCGCAGGACGACCTCGACCGCCTGAAGCTGATGCGCAAGTGCGGCGAGGACTTCGTGCGCCGGCGCGACAGTTTCGCGCGGACCTTCGACCGCCAGTGCAAGACGCCCGACCAGGGACTCGACGAGCTCAACGCCTGCGGCCTGGCACTGCGCGGCGAATTCGGTTTCCCCGATGGCACCTGTCCGGCCGACAGCCCGATGAGCGAGTTCGATGCCATGAGCAGCGCGTTCCATCGGCACGGCGACGCAGCGGGACCGCGCGCCGACACCGCCGACGTGCAGCAGGCGGATCCGAGCGGCTAGAGCGGTTGGGCCGTGCGTGGGGCACCATCCGGCCCCGTGCCGTCGGGCCGCGCGGGCCCGGTGGACGGATCGGGCTCGGGCTCGTGCTCCGTGTCCGGCTCCAGGGCCAGGAAGCCGCCGGACTGGCGCTGCCACAGCCGCGCGTACAGTCCGCCGGCCGCCACCAGCTGTTCGTGCGTGCCTTCCTCGACGATCCGGCCGTGGTCCATCACCACCAGCCGGTCCATGGCGGCGATGGTCGACAGCCGGTGCGCGATGGCGATCACCGTCTTGCCTTCCATGAGCCGCATCAGGTTTTCCTGGATCGCCGCCTCCACCTCGGAATCCAGCGCCGAGGTGGCCTCGTCCAGCACCAGGATCGGGGCGTCCTTCAGCAGCACGCGCGCCACCGCGATGCGCTGGCGCTGCCCGCCCGACAGCTTGACGCCGCGTTCGCCGACATGGACGTCGTAGCCGAGCCGGCCCTGGGCATCGCTCAGTCCCTGGATGAAGTCGTGCGCTTCGGCCTGCGTAGCGGCCGCGACCATCTCCGCGTCGGTGGCGTCCGGGCGGCCATAGAGGATGTTGTCGCGCACCGAGCGGTGCAGCAACGAGGTGTCCTGGGTCACCACGCCGATCTGCGCGCGCAGCGAATCCTGCTGCACGCTGGCGATGTCGATGCCGTCGATGCGGATGCTGCCCTGCTCACGGTCGTAGAAGCGCAGCAGGAGGTTGACCAGGGTCGACTTGCCGGCTCCGGAACGGCCGACCACGCCGATCTTCTCGCCGGCGCGGATCCGCAGGTCGAGCGCTTCGATCACCCCGGAACCCTTTCCGTAGTGGAACGCCACGCCCGCGAACTGGATGTCGCCGCGCACGCGCCCGAGCGCGGGGGCATCCGGCGCGTC
>DATINB010000342.1:0-3556 GCA_035474775.1 Luteimonas sp. | reverse complement strand
CAGACCGGTGGCGCCGGCATCGAAGCGCACGCGGGCATAGCCCGCAGCGCGTGCGCTGTCGATGGCGGCCTGTTCGAGGTGTGCGTCCTCCTCGCGCGCACGCGCATGGCGCGCCAACGCGTTCTCGGTGTCCTCCAGCGCCAGCAGCACGGTCTGTTCGTAACGCGCCAGCTCGGCGGCGGCGTCGGCGTCGGTGGCGGCGATGCGCGCGCGCACCCGCCCGATGTCGAGGAACGACCAGTCCACGCCCAGCGCCACCAGCCGCGTCTCGCTGTCGCGTTCGAACAGCGCGTCGGCGTCGAACGCCTGGCTGCCGATCAGGCCGCCCAGGGTGAAGCGCGGGAACAGGTCGGCGGTGGCCACGCCGATGCGCGCGGTGGCCGCGTGCAGCCGCCCTTCGGCGGCCGCGATGTCGGGGCGGCGCCGCAGCAGGTCGCCCGGCGTGCCGGCATCGATGCGTGCCGGCAGCGCCGGCAGCGGACGTGCCGCGGCCAGGACGGCGACCAGCGCATCGGGCGTGCGCCCGGTCAGCACCCCCAGGCGGTGCGTGGCGAAGGCCACCTGCGCTTCCAGCGCCGGGATGCGCGCGGCGGTGGACTCGGCCTGGGCGCGCACGCGCGCGAGGTCGAAGTCGCTGTCGCGGCCGGCATCCCTGCGCGCGGCGACCAGCCGCTGGGTGTCTCGCTGGTTGTCGAGGTTGCCGCGCGCCACCTGCAGGCGCTGCTGCAGGCCGCGCAGTTCGAGGTAGGTGCGCGCGACCTCGCCGGCGATCGCCACCTGCGCCGCCTCGAGATCGGAGGCGCTGGCTTCGGCATCGGCGCGACCGGCTTCCACGCCGCGGCGGATGCGTCCGAACAGGTCGAGCTCCCAGCTGGCGTCGATGCCGGCGCGCCAGCTTTCGCCATCGCGCGCCGCCCGCGAGGCGCCGGGCTGCTGGTCGGCGCTGCCACGGCTGTCGCTGGCCTCGCCGCTCGCGGTCACCGTCGGCAACTGGTCGAAGCGGGCCGAGCGCAGCAATGCGTTGGCGCGGTCGTAGCGGGCCAGCGCGATGCGCAGGTCGTGGTTGTCGGTGAGTGCAGCATCCACCAGCGCGGTCAGCTGCGCGTCGCCGAAGCCGTGCCAGAACGCCACGTCGCTGGCGGCGATCGCAGCGCCGTCGGCGGCCAATGCAGCAGCCGACGCGCCGGCGCCCGGCGCCGTCGCGGCCGTCTTAAATGCCGGCGGCGCCCCATCGGCCGGTCGGGGTGCCGGCCCGGGCGCCGCTGCGGACGCAGGTGTGGACGCCGATGCGGACGCAGGTCCCGACGCGTCGTCGACGACGTCGCCGGTCCCGGCGTGCCCGGTGGTGGCGCCCACGAAGGCGGCCGGAACCGGCACCGACGGCCTCGCGTAGTCCGGGCCCACGGTGCAGGCCGCCAGCACCGCGCTGGCCAGCACGCCGGCCAGCAGCGGGCGCATGCGCACCGTGCCCACGGTCGCGGGCTGGAACCCCGCGGTCACCATGGCAGCGTCTCGCCAAGGTGGGTGAAGCTGCCGGTCGGGCCATCCGCGTCGAGCAGGGCCATGCCCACGCTGCTCTGCGCGCCGTCGCTGATCTCGAGGTCGCCACCCGCGTTCATGTCGGTCTTCACCGAGCCGGGGTGGATCGCATTGACCTTGATCGGGGTGTCGCGCAACTCGTAGGCGAGCTGGATGGTCCACGCGTTCACCGCGCTCTTGGACACGTTGTAGGCCGGCACCTTGTAGTGGTAGATCGGCGACGACGGGTCGACGTGCAGCGCCAGCGAGCCCAGCCCGCTGGACACGTTGACGATGCGCGCCGCCGGTGCCGCGCGCAGCAGCGGCAGGAACGCCTGGGTCACCCCGACGAGCCCGAAGACGTTGGTCTCGAACGTCTCGCGCCAGACCTCCAGCGTCTGCTCGGAGGGCTGCTTCGTGCGCTCGTCGAGCGAGACGCCGGCGTTGTTGACCAGGATGTCGAGGCGGCCATGCCGTGTCCTGACGGTCTCGGCCGCGGCGGCCACGCTGGCGGCGTCGGTCACGTCGAGGTCGATGGCCTCCACCGGCAGTCCCTCGCCCTGCAGCGCGAGCGCGGCGGCGGTGGTGCGGTCGTGGTCGCGGCCCGCGAGCAGGGTGTGCACGCCGGCAGCGGCCAGCTGGCGGACGGTTTCCAGACCGATGCCGCGGGTGGCGCCGGTGACGAGTGCGATGCGGGTGTCAGTGCTCATGTGGGGTGTCCTGGGAGGGCGCGGCGGGCGCGCGTGGGTGGAATGCGGGAGGCGATGGATGCGTCGTATCAGGCCCCGGCCACCATCGGCGGAGCCGGCGGGGCGTGCGGATGGCCCGGGCCCGGATCGGTGCTGGCGGCCGGGGCCCGCGCCGTCACCAGCTTGCGCAGCGCGACGTAGAACACCGGGGTCAGGAACAGCCCGAACAGGGTCACGCCCAGCATGCCGGCGAACACCGTGATGCCGGTGGCAGAGCGCACCTCGGCGCCGGCGCCATGGCCGAACACCAGCGGCACGGTGCCGGCGATGAAGGCGATGGAGGTCATCACGATCGGGCGCAGGCGCAGGCGGCAGGCTTCGAGCGCGGCGTCGACGATGCCCTTGCCCTGCAATTCCAGCTCGCGCGCGAACTCCACGATCAGGATGGCGTTCTTGCACGCCAGGCCCATCAGCACCACCAGGCCCACCTGCACGAACACGTTGTTGTCGCCACCGGTGATCCACACGCCGAACAGCGCCGACAGCAGCGTCATCGGCACGATCAGGATCACCGCCAGCGGCAGCGTCCAGCTCTCGTACAACGCAGCCAGCACCAGGAACGCCAGCAGCACCGCCAGCGGGAACACGATCAGCGCGGCATTGCCCTGCGTGGACTGCTGGAAGCTGAGGTCGGTCCACTCGATCGACATGCCATTGGGCAGCACCTTGCCGGCCATGTCGGTCAGCGTGGCCATGCCTTCGGCCGATGACAGCATGCGCGGGTCCATCTCGCCGGCCAGGTCGGCGGCCGGGTAGCCGTTGTAGCGCAGCACCGGGTCGGGGCCGTAGGTCTCGCTGATCTTCACCATCGAGCCGATCGGCACCATCTCACCGCGGTCGTTGCGGGTGCGCAGGTTGGCGATGTCGTCGACGCTGTCGCGGAACGACCCGTCGGCCTGCGCGATCACCTGCCAGGTGCGCCCGAACTGGTTGAAGTCGTTGACGTACGCCGAGCCGAGGTAGGTCTGCAGGGTGTCGAACAGGTCGGTCAGCGCCACGCCCTGCGCCTTGGCCTTGGTCCGGTCCACGGTCGCGTCGAGCTGCGGCACGTTGGCCTGGTAGCTGCTGATCGGGAAGCCCAGGCCCGGCGTCTGCGAGGCCGCGCCCTGGAACGACTGCACGGCAGTCTGCAGCGCGCCGTAGCCAAGGTTGTCGCGGTCCTCGACGAACAGCGACCAGCCCGAGCCGTTGCCCAGGCCCTGGATCGGCGGCGGCATCAGCGCGAAGGCGAAGCCTTCCTGAAGGGTCGAGAACTTCTGGTTGAGCTCGGCGGTGATCTCCTCGGCGCT
>DATINB010000341.1:0-1838 GCA_035474775.1 Luteimonas sp. | reverse complement strand
GCGCAGGCGCGGCACGATCTCGCCGGCGGCTTCGGCGCGCTTGCGCACCGTGTCGTAGCGCGGATCGTCGCCCAGCGCGTCGAGCCCGGTCTGCGCGCAGAGCGCCTTCCAGAACCGTGGCGTGTTGGCCGAGATGTAGATGTGCCCCTCGCGCGTGGGGTGGATGCCGGTCACCCCCCCGGAGCGCATGTCGCGGCCGATGTCGAGCGCCTCGCCCTCGGCCCAGATCATGCGCGCCGACTGCATGGTCAATGCGCTGCGCAGCAGCGAGACGCCGACGAACTGCCCGAGCCCGCTGCGCTCGCGCTCGTACAGGGCGCTGGACACCCCGGCCGCGAGCAGCGCGGCCGCGTAGTAGTCGACCACCGAACCGTAGATGATCTCCGGCGGCCCGCCGCGCTTGCCCTGCAGCGCGCACATGCCGGTCATGGTCTGCAGCACCTGGTCGTAGCCGGCCTTGTCCTTCATCGGGCCGGTCTCGCCGTAGCCGGTCACCGCGCAGTAGATCAAGCGTGGGTTGATCGCGCTCAGCGCGTCGAAGCCGATGCCCAGCCGTTCGGGCACGCCGGGCCGGAAGTTGTGCACCAGCACGTCGGCCTCGCGCACCAGCCGCAGCAACGCCGCATGGTCCTGCGCCTGCTTGAGGTCCAGCACGATGCCGCGCTTGCTGCGGTTGACGCCCAGGAACGCGCGGCTCTCGCTGGCCAGCGTGGACGGGTATTGGCGCAGGTTGTCGCCACCCGGCGGCTCCACCTTGAGCACGTTCGCGCCCTGGTCGGCGAGCAGCGTGCTGCCGTAGGGGCCGGCGATGTAGGCGCTCAGGTCGAGCACGCACACGCCCGCCAGCGGGCCGCTGCTGGCGGGCGCCGATGGAAAGGCGCGTGGCGGGGCGGCAGGGTCCATTGCGTCAGGCTTCCGGCACCGCGGGTGTGCGATGCCCAACTGTGTGCGAACGCCCGCCGCCAACACAGGCGCACGGGATATGTTCTGGCGTCACGAATTCTTGCGCCACGCGCGTCCGCGCGCTCACGCCTGCACCGGCGAAACCGGCAGCCAGGTGAGCCGCCAGGTTCCGTCCGCGCGCCCGGCGATGGCGTGGTAAGGCGCGTAGCGCAATGGCGCACGACCCTCGGCCGCCAGTTCCACCTGCGGCGCGAGGCCCGGTTCCGCCGGCAGCTCGCGCAACGCCGCGTCGGCGTCGCGCGGCAGGCGCAGGGTTTCCTCCAGTTTGTACCCGTCCACCAGGCCGGTGGCATAGACCAGCGGGCCGCGGGTCACCGCGACATAGTCGTAGTGCAGGACCTCCTGCTCCACCGTGCTCCCGTCGGGTGCGCGCGAGACCTGCACGTTGCGGTTGCCGGCGCGATGCAGGCGCGGTGCCATCGGCAGGTGCAGCCGGACGTGCTGATCGGCGGCCCAGACGCGGTCGACGACGGCGTATGCGCCGGGGATCGCCGCCACCCCTGCATCCGTCCCGTCGAGCTCGATCCTGGCCCCGCTGCACCACTCCGGTATGCGCAACTTCAGGGTGAACCGCCCCGGCTGCTCCACGCGCACGCGGATCGCGACGTCGCCTGCGTACGGATAGGCCGTCTCCTGGTCCAGCAGCACCTCGCCGACCCCCGCCAGCGATGCCACCGCGGATCCGGGGCCGTACAGGTTCACGGCCAACGCACCGGCCGGGTCGATCGTGTAGGCGACCGCCGGCAATTCCTCGAGTGCCATCGCACCGCTCGACTTGCAGCACCGCCAGTAGGTGGTGTGCACGCGGCGTCCGTTCGGATGGATGTAGTAGCACCAGTCTTCGCCGTTGGGCGCCTGGGCCCCCAGCAGGTCGT
>DATINB010000340.1:0-1626 GCA_035474775.1 Luteimonas sp. | reverse complement strand
ACCGCCTGGCCCAGCGGCGTGCGGTCGAAATTCACCCTTCCCTCGCGCCACGGCATGGCGCCCCCCGGCACCATCGGCGCCAACCGCCCGGCCGCGTCGGACTGGACCTGTTGCCCTGCCGTCAGCAATACCGGCGCGCCGGCGGGTTTTCCCTGGTCCAGCATGCTCACGCGCACGCGGCCCTCCTCCACCTGCACCCCGACGTTCTGCGCCAGCCCCGTGCGCGTATTGCGTACGGAGAAACGGGTGCCGACCACGGTCACCAGCATCCGGTCCGTGAGCACATGGAACGGCCGCGCGGCATCCGCCTTGACCGTGAACAGGGCCTGGCCTTCCGGCAGGCGCACCTCGCGCCGGTCGCGGTACAAGGTCACTTGGGCGCGGGTGGCGGTATCGAGTCCGAGCATGCTGCCATCCGGCAACTCGACGTTCAATTGCTGGCCGCGCGCGGTGGCGAAGGTTTCGGTGTATACGGGCTGCGCCTGCCAATGGTTCCAGCCCAGCCATCCGCCACCGGCCACGCAGATGACGAGCGCCGCCGTCGCCATGGGCCGCGCCACGCCGGCCCAGCCGGACAGCCAGCCGCGCGGCTTGTGTTCATGCACGGACGGCGTTTGCCGCGTGGACGCGGGCGGCAGCGACGCCGTCAGCCGGGCGACCGCTTGCGAGGGCAATTCACCCAGGCCATTCCAGACCTTGTCGAAGCGCGCGTACGCCGCCTGCCGTCCGGCGCCCAGCGCCAGCCAGGCCTGGAATTGCGCCTCTTCCTCGGCCGTCAAGCCGTCATGGCGCCGCACCTGCCATTGCGCCGCCTCGGCGTACAGGGCGTCGTCGGACAGCGGCGGAATGGGTGTCGAATGGGATGGGGTCATAAGATGGCATCCTCGCATGCCTTGCACGCCAGCATGGCGCGCGTGATGTGCTGCGCCACCATATTCTTTGAAATGCCCATGCGCTCGGCCACCTCCTGATGCGACAACCCCTCAAAGCGGTTCAGCACGAACGCTTCGCGGCAGCGCGGCGGCAACGCCTCGATCACCGCCACGAAGGCGCGCGCCGTTTGCTCGTGCGCGTAGACCGACTCGGGCTCCAGGTGGGCGGGCGCGGCCGGGTGGATCGGCTCGGGCAAATCGTCGATATCGTCGTGCAGGCGAACCGCCTGGCGGCGATGGCGGTCGATGATCAGGCGCCGCGCGGTCTGGTACAGCAAGGCGCGCGGCTCCGGCATCGCCTGGCCCGAATTGCGCACCGCCAGCACGCGCGCATAGCTCTCCTGCACCAGGTCGGCGGCCGCGTCACGGTCCCGCACCACGCGCGCGCAAAAATTCAGCAGTTCTCGGTAATAGCGCTCAAGCACGGTTCAAGCGAAGCCATGAAGTCGGTTGCGGGCCCTGTCAGCATGCGGTGGGCAGACGTAGCGGCGGCTGATCTGTTGATGCTTTGCGAATGGGAAACATTCTCATTATGCAGAGGTGCGGGCGTAATGTCGAGTCCCCGGCGCCCAAAGTGCGCGCCGGGGGAGCCGCAGCATGGCGGGCCGCGCGGGATCAGGTGCCCAGGCCGCCGGCCACGTCGTGCGTGCCGCCCGTCATATAGCCGCCGTTCGGCCCGGCCAGGAAGCAGACC
>DATINB010000339.1:0-1987 GCA_035474775.1 Luteimonas sp. | reverse complement strand
TGGGCGTGCTGGGCGACTGGTCGCACCCGTACAAGACGATGGACTTCCGCTACGAGGCGGACATGCTGCGCGCGCTCTCGCGCATCGTCGCCAACGGCCACGTGGTGCGCGGCGCCAAGCCGGTGTACTGGTGCTTCGATTGCGGCTCGGCGCTGGCCGAGGCGGAGATCGAGTACCAGGACAAGACTTCGCCGGCGGTGGACGTGGCGTACGCCGCGCGTGATCCACGGGCGATCGCGCGGGCGTTCGGCGTCGACGTGCCGGCGGGCGTGGAGATCGCGGTGCCGATCTGGACCACCACGCCGTGGACCCTCCCGGCTTCGCTGGCGGTCACGCTCGGTGCCGAACTCGGCTACGCGCTGGTCGAGGGCCCTGCGCGCGGGGGCACGCCGCGCTGGCTGGTGGTGGCCGCGGCGCTGGTCGACAAGGCTCTTGCGCGTTACGGCATCGACGCACCCGTGGTGCATGGCCATGCGACCGGCGCGGCACTCGAGAACCTGCTGCTCGCCCATCCGTTCTACCTCGAGCGCGACATCCCGCTGATCCTCGGCAGCCATGTCTCCGACGAGGAGGGCACCGGCGCCGTGCATACCGCGCCGGGCCATGGCCAGGAAGACTTCGTGGTGGGCCAGCACTACGGACTGGTGGCGAAGTACGGCGCCGCGCAGCTCAATCCCGTCGACGGCCGCGGCGTGTACCTGCCCTCGACGCCGCCATTCGGCGAGACCGTGCTGGCCGGGCTGCACATCTGGAAAGCCAACGGGGTCATCGTCGAGGCGTTGCGTGGCATCGGCGCGTTACTGGCATTCGCCGACTTCCGCCACAGCTACCCGCATTGCTGGCGGCACCGGACGCCGGTGGTGTTCCGCGCCACCCCGCAGTGGTTCATCTCCATGGACCAGGCCAACCTGCGCCGCGACGCGCTGGCGGCGATTCCCGGGGTCACCTGGTACCCGGCCTGGGGCGAGGCGCGCATCGCCGGCATGATCGAGGGTCGGCCGGACTGGACGATCTCGCGGCAGCGCACCTGGGGCGTGCCCATCGCGTTGTTCGTGCACCGCGAAACCGGCGAGCCACACCCGCGCAGCGTCGAGCTGCTGCATGCGGTGGCCGAACGCGTGGAGCAGGGCGGGGTGGATGCCTGGTATGCGCTGGATCCGGCCGAACTGCTCGGCGACGAGGCCGGCGACTACGACCGCATCACCGACATCCTCGATGTCTGGTTCGATTCGGGCATCACCCATGAAGCGGTGCTCGCACAGCGCGGGCTGGGCAAGCCGGCCGACCTCTACCTCGAAGGGTCCGACCAGCACCGCGGCTGGTTCCAGTCGTCCCTGCTCACCGGCATCGCGATCGACAAGGCGGCGCCGTATCGGCAGTGCCTGACCCACGGCTTCACCGTCGACGAGCACGGCCGCAAGATGTCGAAGTCGCTCGGCAACGGCATCGAACCGCAGGAGATCATGCGCACCCTGGGCGCGGACATCCTGCGCCTGTGGATCGCATCCGCGGACTACAGCAACGAGATGTCGCTGTCGCAGGAGATCCTCAAGCGCAACGCCGATGCCTACCGGCGCATCCGCAACACCGCGCGCTTCCTGCTCGGCAACCTGCATGGGTTCGAGCCGGCGCGACACCTGGTGCCGACGGCCGACATGGTGGCGCTGGACGCCTGGATCGTCGACCGTGCCGCCGGCGTGCAGGCGCGCATCGTCGACGCGTACGCCCGCTACGACTTCGCGGCCATCGTGCAGGCGCTGCTGAATTTCTGCAGCGTCGACCTGGGCTCGCTGTACCTGGACGTGACCAAGGACCGGCTGTACACGATGGCCGAGGACTCGCGCGGCCGGCGTTCGGCGCAGAGCGCGATGTTCCATGTCGCCGAGGCGTTCGTGCGCTGGATCGCGCCGATCCTGAGCTTCACCGCCGACGAGATGTGGCGGCACCTGCCGGCGCCGGCGGGGGAGGGCGCACGGCTCGGCAACGT
>DATINB010000338.1:0-3154 GCA_035474775.1 Luteimonas sp. | reverse complement strand
CCGGTGGATGGCGTCGTGCTGACCCGGACGATCGAGCCGGGCCAGACCGTGGCCGCCAGCCTGCAGGCACCGGAGCTGTTCACCATCGCCGAGGACCTGGCCAAGATGAAGATCGAGCTGGCCGTGGACGAGGCCGACATCGGCCAGGTGCGCGAAGGCCAGGGCGTCTCCTTCACCGCGGATGCCTTCGCGCAACGCCAGTTCCGCGGCACCGTGGAACAGGTCCGGCTGTCGGCCACCAACACCAACAACGTGGTGACCTACCCGGTGGTGGTCACCGTCGACAACAGCGACGGCACCCTGCTGCCCGGACTGACGGTCAACGCCGAGATCGAGGTCAGCCGGCGCGACGACGTGCTCAAGGTGTCCAATGCGGCGTTGCGCTACAAGCCATCCGAGGCCGAGGGCGACGTCGCGCAGTCCGCCGGGCCCCGCGGCGCGCGGGATGGTGGCGCGCTGACCGCGGACCTGGCGCGGACGGCGTCCACACTCAAACTGGTACCGGCGCAACAGGCGGCATTCGATGCGGCGATGGCCGCCATCGAGGCCCGCCAGGCCGCCCGCCAGGCTGCGCCGCCACCGGCAGCGGGAGGCGCGCCGATGTTCGGCGGCGGTCCACGCGGTTCACGCGGTGGAGGCGGTGGCGGCGGCGGTGGCGGCGGCGCGGGGCCGCAGATGCGCCAGCGGATGCTGCAGCGCTACCAGCAGGATTTCGCCGCCTTCCGGGCCGGACTCGACCGGGACCAGCGCGCGCGGTGGGACGCGGCGGTCGCCGCCGGAGTCGGCGCGACCCGGGCACCGCTGTACGCGCTGGTCGACGGCGTGCCGACGCGGGTCATGGTGCGCGTGGGTGCGAGCGACGGCTCGGACACCGAAATCTCCGGCGCGATCGCCGAGGGGGACCTGGTGGTGACCGGGGAGCGTGCGGCGCCATGACGGTGGCGGCCGCCGTGCCCCCGGCCATCGAGACCTCGGGTCTCGGCAAGGTGTACGCCGCGGGCACCGAGGCGGAGGTCGTCGCGCTCCACGACGTCGACCTGCGCATCATGCGTGGCGACTTCGTGGCGATCATGGGTCCGTCGGGCTCGGGGAAGTCGACGCTCATGAACATGATCGGGTGCCTGGATACGCCGTCGGCGGGACGTTACGCGTGCGACGGCATCGACGTGTCGACGCTGGACGCCGAGGAACTGGCAGTACTGCGCCGGGACAAGATCGGCTTCGTCTTCCAGGGCTTCAACCTGCTGCCGCGCATGAGCGCGCTGGACAACGTCGCGATGCCGCTGGGTTATGCGCGGGTACCGCCGGCCGAGCGCCAGCAGCGGGCCCGCGATGCGCTGTCCGCCGTGGGCCTGGGCGAACGCACCGGTCACCGGCCGAGCGAGCTCTCGGGTGGCCAACAGCAACGGGTGGCGATCGCGCGCGCGCTGATCAACCGGCCGCCGATTCTGCTCGCCGACGAGCCCACCGGGGCGCTGGATTCCAGGACCGGCGAGGAGATCCTGGCATTGTTCAAGCGCCTGCGCGACGACGCCCACACCGTGGTGCTGATCACCCACGACCCGGACGTGGCCGCGCACGCCGACCGCGTGTTCGTGATGCACGATGGCGCACTGGCCGAACAGGCGCGCACCCCGTGAACTTCGCCGATGTACTGCGCACCGCGGTCTTCGCGCTGCGTGGCAACTGGATGCGCAGCGCCCTGACGTCGCTCGGCGTGATCATCGGCATCGCGGCGGTGATCGTGATGGTGTCGGTGGGGCAGGGCACCCAGGCGGAGATCGACAAGCTGGTCTCCGGCCTGGGCTCGCAGCGGCTGGACATCTCGCCCGGCGCCGGACGCGGGGCAGGCGGTGCGCGGCAGACGTCAGGCAGCTTCTTCACCCTGGACGAGGGCGATGTCGAGGCCATCCGCGACGAGATCCCCGAGGTGCAGTACGTCGCCGGCTCGCTGCGCGGCAACACGCAGGTGGTCTATGCCGAGAACAACTGGTCGAGCAGCTGGCAGGGGGTGCAGCCGGACTTCTTCGAGATCAATGGCTGGCTGGTCGCCGAGGGCGAAGGCCTGGATCCCCAGGACTACAGCAGCGCGGCCAAGGAAGTGGTGCTGGGTGAGACCGTGCGTCGCGAACTGTTCGGCAGCGAGTCAGGGATCGGCCAGACCGTGCGCCTCGGGCGGGTGCCGTTCCTGGTCGTGGGCACGCTCGCGCCCAAGGGGCAGGGCGGATTCGGGCAGGACCAGGACGACGTGGTCATGGTCCCGTTGCAGACCGGCCGGCGTCGCCTGCTGGGCGCGATGGGCCTGCCGCCGAGCGCGGTCATGCAGATCGCCTTGACCGTGGCCGACGCCAAGGACCTGGGCTACGCGCAGGGCGAGGTGGAGGCATTGCTGCGCCAGCGCCACCGCATCGCGCCCGGCGCCGAGGACGACTTCAGCGTGCGCAACATCTCCGAGATCGTCTCGACGCGCACCGCCACCACGCGGCTGATGTCGCTGCTGCTCGGTGCGGTGGCCACGATCTCGCTGATCGTCGGTGGCATCGGGATCATGAACATCATGCTGGTCTCGGTGACCGAGCGGATCCGCGAGATCGGCCTGCGGATGGCGGTCGGCGCCGGGCCTGCGGACGTACGCCGGCAGTTCCTGGCCGAGGCCATGCTCCTGTCGCTGGTCGGTGGCGCGCTGGGCATCGTGATCGGCATCGTCGGGGCGCTGCTGGTGGGCAAGTTCGGGCAATTGCCTGTGGCGTTGAATGGGCAGGTGATCGGGCTCGCGGCCGGGTTCTCGATCGCCACCGGGCTGTTCTTCGGCTACTACCCGGCGCGCAAGGCCTCGCAGCTGGATCCCATCGAGGCGCTCCGGCAGCAATAGCCCGGCAGACCCTCCGCTATCCTGTGCGCCCGTCGCGGCCGTCTGCAAGGCGCCGCGCCACTCCGACCGGACCCTCCATGCCACACGCGAGCCAACCCGCGGCGCCCTATGCGCTGGTCATCCATGGCGGCGCCGGCGTCATCGAGCGAGAGCAGCTGGGTGCCGCGGAGGAAGCCGCGATCCACGCCGACCTCGCACGCGCGCTCGACGCGGGCCAGGGCGTGCTCGCCGCGGGCGGCAGTGCGCTCGATGCCGCGGTGGCAGCCGTCGTGGCGCTGGAGG
>DATINB010000337.1:0-2088 GCA_035474775.1 Luteimonas sp. | reverse complement strand
GCAGCGGGCCGACGCACGCCACTACCTGCCCGTCGCGGGGGCCCTTCCCTGGCCGACGCCGCCACGCGAACCGACGGCCTGGCTGGCGTTGCTCGCATCGCTGCTGTTCGGGGTCGAGCGCTGGTTGGCGAACGGCGTGCGCGCCCGCGTGGCGGGCGACGTGGCGCCGGCCGTGCGCCCACCGGACCCGGCATGAACCCGTTTCCGGCGGACACGGCGCCAGCGCTCGCCGCCGTACTCGCTCCGGTGCGCCGGCAGCGCGCGGCCTGGGTGCTGGCTGTGGGCCTGCCTTGGCTGCCGGCAGCCGCGGCAGCCGCATGGCGGCTCGCGGGCCCGGGCATCGGGCTCGGCGTGGCTGCCACCGCGGCGGCAATCCTGGCGGCGCGGATCGCCTGGGCGCTGCGCGCGCTGGATGCCGCATGGCTGGTGCGACGCCTGGACGCGCACGACCCACGTTTCGAGGACAGCAGTGCCCTGCTGCTGGAGCCGGCCGATCGCCTGCATCCGCTGCTGCGGTTGCAGCGCGAGCGCGTGCGCGTCCGGCTGGCACGGGGAACCCACCCCGACCTGCGCCGCGCCTGGCCGGCACGCCGCCTGCTTGCCGGCGGCACCGGCGCTGCACTGGTCGTTGCAGCCGCCCTGGCCTGGCCGCCGGCCGCCCTGCCCGGCCTGGCGCCCGCGTCCCGCGCTGCCGTCCGGACGCGCTCACCGGTCCCGGTCACCTTGCGCGACGCGCACCTGCACGTGACACCGCCCGCGTACACGGCGATGCCGGACCGCGACGTCGACGGGCTCGACGCCCGCGTGCCGGAAGCCAGCCGCCTGCGCTGGCGCCTCCGCTTCGACCCGCAACCCGCCGGCGTCGCCCTGCACTTCCACGACGGCCGACGTCTGGCGTTGCGCCGCGACGGCGCGGACTGGGTCGCGGACGCGACGTTGCGCAAGCCTGCGCTGTACCGCATCGTGGCAGCGCACGCCGGGGCGGCGGCCGTGCAGCCGGATCGCCCCCATCGGATCGACGTCGACGCCGACCGCGCGCCGCGGCTGCGCGTGACACGGCCCGGGCAGACCCTCACCGCGAGCGGGGACGGCCTGCGCCACTGGCAGCTCGCGTTCGAGGGCATCGACGACCATGGCGTGTCGCCACGCGCCGCACTGCGCATCATCACCGCACGGGGCAGTGGCGAGGCGGTGACCTTCGACGCGGTCGATCGCACCCTGACCGGCACCGGGCCGGCACGGCGACGTGCCTTCCGCCACACGGTGGACGTCGCGGCACTGGGCCTGGGCGCGGGCGACGAACTGATCGTGCGGTTCAGCGTGGCCGACAACCGCCCCGGCCGCGCCCAGCGCGTGGACAGTCCCAGCTACATCCTGCGCTGGCCGTCGCAGGAAGCGTCCACCGTCAGCGCCATCGACGGCATGGTGAAGACCGTGCTGCCGGCCTACTTCCGCAGCCAGCGGCAGATCATCATCGACGCCGAAGCGCTGCTGAAGCAGAAGCCGCGGCTGGAGACCGACACCTTCGCCGCACGCTCGGATGCCATCGGGGTCGACCAGCGCCTGCTGCGCTTGCGCTACGGCCAATTCCTGGGCGAGGAAACCGAAGGCGCGCCGCGACGGCCGCTGATGCCGACCAACGACGCGGAGGACGAGGCGGCGGCCGGTGCGCCGCCGGCCGTCGCAGACGCACCGCACGCAGGCGCCGGGGTCGCCACGGTGGCGGCCGCGGATGCGCCGCAGGCCGGGCCCGGCATCGCAGCCGTGCCGGTCGAAGCGGCCGCCGCGACCTTGGCCCACGCAGGCGGCGCCCATGTCGACGCGTCCAGCGACACGCCGATGGCGCGCTCGGGCGCCGACGTGCCGGGCTCCGACGGGGACGGGGACGCGCACGACGGCCACGCGCATGGCGGTGTCGAGGACGCGCACGCCGCGGCGCCGGCATTCGGCGCGGCCAGCGACGTGCTCGCGGAATTCGGCCACACCCATGACCACGCCGAAGCCGCGACCCTGCTCGATCCAGCCACCCGGCGCACGCTCAAGTCCGCGCTGGACGCGATGTGGGAGTCCGAACGGATGCTGCGCCAG
>DATINB010000336.1:0-10263 GCA_035474775.1 Luteimonas sp. | reverse complement strand
CGCCGCATCGGGCGCGGTCCCGATGATCCCGTGCACGGCCCCCGCATTGCAGGGAAGCGGCTGCGAAGAGCCAGGTGAGGCATCCACGGCCGTCGCGGGCGTGGCGCCCGCGGTTGGGCTGCTGCCGGGCAAGGCGCCACCACTCACCGTCTGTGCGCAGGCTGAAACAGCGAGGCAGGCCAACATTGGCAGGATGGGTCCGCTCGTCATGGTGGGACTCCTGGATGGGAGCTGCAGGGTCGCGCGGTCGGCGTTGTGCCGGCGTCAACCGCTGGTCGCGGCCTCGACCTCCACCAGCCGCTGGATCAGCCGGGCCAGGGTGACCACGTCCTGGTGGTTGTGCGCCGCCACGCGACGCAGCAGCGTGGCCGCCCCACCGCGCAGGTAACCCAGCCAGGCTGCAGGCGCCTGCGAGCCGGGCAGGTCGTCCTCACGCACGATGGCCAGCAGCTCGCGTTCGATGGTGGCCAGCCGGCAGTTTTCCCAGACGCCGCGGTAGCGGCGGCGGGTGGGGAACAGCAGGTCCACGTGATCGAGGCCGGACAGCGGATCCGCCATGCGCGCCAGCCGGTAGCGCGTCTTGAGCAGCGGCGCGTCGTAGCAGCGACCGTTGTAGCTGGACAGCACCGTGCCCGGCACCAGCCAGGACGCGAACACCTCCAGCATCGCGCGTTCGGCGGCCATGCTGGTGATCAGCAACTGGCGGATGCGCAGGCCGTCGCCGTGCACGGGGTCGCGGTGCCAGTCGGCCGCACCGATCATGAAGGCGCGGGTGCCGGTGCCGCCAGCCAGCCCCGTGGTCTCGGTGTCGAAGAACAGCAGCCGGCTTGCCGGCACATGGTCATCCCGACGCGCGAACGCCAGTGGCAGCGGCTCTTCAGGGATGGGCATGGGCACACGCGCGGTGGTCAGCAACAGGCCCGGGGCGAGCGGCTCGCCGGGCAGGCTGCGGTCGACCGGGCCGCGCGCCACGGGGGGCGCGAGGCCACGGACACCGAGCAGCCGTCTCAGCGCCTCGATCGACTGCACGGCCGGCCGCGCGAACGGCGTGCGCAGCGCGCCTGCCAGGGGCGGCCCGTCGACGCGGGCATTCCCGGGCGGCGCGGCCGCAGCCGTGACGTCTGCCGCGACCGGCCGGCGAATGTCGGCCGCCCGCGGCCCGTCGGCATTGAATGGCGCTGGTGTCTGTGCGGCGGCAGGCGGCGTGGCATCGGACGAGGATGCACGCGGCGTGTCCCGAGCCGTGACTCCACCCGCCTGCCGACGCAGCGCGCGCAGGCGCTCCGCGGTTACCGCCATGGGCTGCACCCGTCCGGCATGGTCATGCCGGTACATCCAGCAGCAGTGCGAGCACCTTCAGCGCGAGCCGCTTGGGGCTGGCGTCGGATTTGCCTTCGTCGGAGGCCAGCACCGGGCCCACGCAGGCCGGGCAGCCGGCACCGCAATCGCATGCCGCCACCAGTTCCTGGGCGCGCAGCACCAGCTCCGCCTGGCGCAGCCACAGCGGTTCACTCAAACCCACGCCGCCGGGGAAGTTGTCGTACAGGTACACGGTGGGCACGAAGCGGCCTTCCACGATCACCCCCGCCGTGGGCGCAACCGCCGGCAGCGCGTCGTCGTCCAGCGCATCCACCGCGATTGCGTTGCCGCTGCCGTCCTGCGTGCGCCCGTGTCCATGTCCGTCCTGGGTGGCGAACCATGCGCCGTCGCCATTGCCCACCGACTGCTGCAGGTCGCGCGCGTCGGCCATCACCGCCACTGTCGCCACCACGTGCAGCGCATGCGCGGCACCCAGGAAGCCGTCGAGCGCGTCCTGGCGACTGGAGAACGCGCGCAGCAGAACCGCCTGCGGCAGCTGCCACCACACCGCGGTGGTGTGCAGCTCCTGGTCGGGCAGGTTGACCGGGCCATAGCCGATGTTCTCGTGCGTGTAGTAGCGGATCTTCTTGTAGCCGGCCACGCGGCGCACCACGTGCACCTCGCCATGGTGCGCATCGCCGTCGCCCGCGGCGCTGCCATCGAAGTGGTCGAGCACCTTCAACTTCGTGAAGTCGATGGAGTCGGTGTAGTAGTCCACGAAGGTACGGGTGACGTAGGCCTTGCGGCCCTCCCAGTCCAGCCGTTCGACCTGGTACGGCGTCGACTGCACCATGTGGATGGCACCCTCGTACAGCGTCAGCGCGGCGGCGGAATAATCGACCTCGCACAGGATCACCTGGCGACCGTCGGTCTTGTCGACCACCACGAAGTTGCCGTCGGCCACCGAGCGCAGGCTGACCGCCTGCGCCGGGTAGCTGTCGGCGATCCATTCCCAGCGGTCGCCTTCGCGGTGCAGCACCTCGGTCTCCGCCAGCGCCTCCAGGAACACCTCCGGATCCACCGGGCCGAATGCCTCCGCGCGCCCGTCCGCGCCCACGCAGAACGGCAGTTCGAAGGACGCGCAGCGGATATGGTCGAACAGGATCAGCGGCTGGTCCGGCGCGATGCGCGCGTGTTCCGGCGGGCTGTCGGCGAAGAAGTCCGGATGGCGCACCACGTACTGGTCGAGCGGCTGCGAGTTGGCCACCAGCACGCCCAGTGACGGCTGCTGGCGGCGCCCGGCGCGGCCGAAGCGCTGCCACGTGGCGGCGACGGTGCCCGGGTAGCCGTTGAGCACCACCACGTCGAGGCTGCCGATGTCGACGCCCAGTTCCAGGGCCGAGGTGCTGATGATCCCGTCGATGGTGCCGGCGCGCATGTCGCGTTCGGCGGCGCGGCGTTCGGTGGGCAGGTAGCCGCCGCGGTAGGCGCGGATGCGCGGCGGCTTGCGCGGGTCGTGGTCGAAGACGTCCTTCTGGTACTTGGTCAGCACCTCCACCATCAGCCGGCTCTGCGCGAATACCAGCGTCTTCAGGCCGGACTTGATGGCGATGCGCGCGATGCGGTTGGACTGCGAGCGCGCCGACGCGCGCAGGCCGAGGTCCTTGTTGACGACCGGCGGGTTCCACAGCAGCACGTGGCGGTCGCCGGTGGGCGCACCGCTGCGGGTGATGGCGGTGACCGGTGCCTCGATCAAGGCCTCGGCATGCGCCTGCGGGTTGCCAATGGTGGCCGAGCACAGGATGAACTGCGGGCTGACGCCGTAGAACGCGCACACCCGCTTGAGCCGGCGCAGCACGTTGGTGACGTGGCTGCCGAACACGCCGCGGTAGGTGTGGATCTCGTCGATCACCACGTACGCCAGGTTCTCGAAGAACTGCGCCCACTTGGTGTGGTGGGGCAGGATGGCCTGGTGCAGCATGTCCGGGTTGCTGACCACGATGTCGCCGTGCAGCCGGATCGCCTGGCGCGCATCGCCCGGGGTGTCGCCGTCGAAGGTGAAGGCCTTGACGCCAAGGTCGGCGGCGCGGTTCAGTTCCAGCAGTTCCGCCACCTGGTCCTGCGCCAGCGCCTTGGTCGGGAACAGGTACAGCGCCTTGCCGCGCGGCGCGGTGCCGTCGGCCCCGCCCATGGCCGCGCTGATCACCGGCAGCGTGTAGCAGAGTGACTTGCCGGACGCGGTGGGGGTGACGATGGCGACATGCTCGCCGCGTTGCGCGGCCTCCCAGGCCTGCGCCTGGTGGCTGTACAGCCGATCGATGCCGCGCGCCTGCAACGCGGCACGCAGCGCGGCGGGGATCCCGTCCGGAATCGCGGCGTAGTCGCCATCGCGGCCCGCAATGGTGAAGCTCCCGGTGATGCGGTCGCCGTAACGGCGTGTCAGCGCCTGGCCCAGGGTGGCGCCGTCGCCGCGCAGGCGCCCGTCCGGCGCCAGCGCCAATGCACGTTCCTCGTCTTCGACCCGCTTCGCCAGTGCCCGTGTCATCGCCATCCCCCTCGAGGCCCGCAGTGGGCCCCAGGGGTGTCGCAGCGGGTGAGACCGACGGCCGCGTCAGTCGCTGGCCTGGACGTCGTCGAGGTAGGCGTTGACGTCGTAGGCGGTCTGCGCGCGGTACAGCCAGACGGCGTCCAGCTTCACCGAGGCCGCGCTGATCGCGCCGTCGCCGTCCACCCAGGGGTTCCACTGCGCCGCGTCGGTGAGCGACCACGACACGAAGGTCCAGGCGTTGGCCGGCAGGGCCCGTGCAACGGACCGCTCGGTGCCGTCGCTGTCGTCGATCCCGACCGCAACGCTCATGCCGCTGCCGCCCGCGTACACCCAGAATCCGACCGCTCCGTTGGCGCGGGTGAGCGCGGTATTGCTGCCGGGCAGGCCACTCCCCGACAGCAGCCGCACCGCCCACGCCGCGGAGCTCGAGGTGTCGTCCTTGAGCAGCACGCGCAGCGAGCAGCTGCCGTTGCGCCGCAGGGCGCAGTCGCGGGTGGCGGTGGAGCCCGCCGAGATGCCGGCGGTGCTGCCGGAATAGGCCGGGCTGGTGTCGAAGTGGCCGACGCTGCTTTCGAAGCTGTCCAGCACCCGCGTAATGCCGCCGCTGCCCGGGTTGAGCCGGGTGTAATAGCCGGCCCAGTTCCAGTTGATGCCCGGGTCGGTGTGGGTCTGGCCGCTGAAATGCTGGTGGCCCTTGATGTCCACGCTGGTCGGCAGCACGTTGATGCCGCTGCCGGGGGCGCCGGAATACGCAGTGGCGCAATCGATGGCGGCGTACGTGGCGCAGACGCTGCGCACCAGCGCCGCCGAGGCGTCGTACATCGATGCGGTGTACCAGGAACTGTTGTCGACGTAGCCCTCGTGCTCGATGCCCAGCGTGTAGCTGTTCTGGCTGCGCACGTGCCACGCGGTGTGGGCGTTGCGCACCATCTGCGTGACCTGGCCGTCGGAGCTGCGGATCACGTAGTGCGCACTGACCTGCGCCGAGGCGTTCTTGAACCAGGAAATGGTGCCGGCATAGCTGCCCTGCGCGGTGTGCAGGGTCACCGCGCTCACCGCGGCGCTGCGCGAGGCGGTGTAGTTCGATGCCGAGGCCGCGTTCCAGATCGCCGGGCCGTAGTCGGTGCTCTGGATGCCGAGGTCGCCCTTGCCCCGGCCATCCGGCGCAGGCTTCGCCCGCAACGTCTCGCTGAGCGGATCGATCTCGTAGCGGTCGGTGGAGATGCGGTCGTTCGCGACATCGAGACGCACGAACGGAGCGCGCAGCTTGACCAGCTGCTCGATCGCGAACGCCTGTTCCCAGGCGATCGCGCGCTGCGGCACCACGATGCCGCGGTCGTCGACGCCGCGGTCCTGCGCCAGCAGCACGTCGTAGGCGAAACTGGTGCGCGCGTAGTCGCCGATGGCGCCCGCATGCGCGGCCTCGGCAGGCGACGGCGAGAAGCCGGCGTAGCGCATCAGTGCAGGGCGGGTCGCTTCCGGCGTGCTGGCGCCGCCGAGCAGGCGGATCTCGCGGTCGAGCAGCGCGGCGGCCGCCAGCACGTTGCTACGCGCGTCGGTGCGCACGCGCGCCGCGTCGACGCGCAGCAACCGCGCGCCATCGCCGACCTGGTCGGCGAAGCCTTCGCCTGCGTACAGGCCCATGACGCCATGCGCGGCCGGCATGCGGTGGTGCACCTCGCCCTGCATGGTCCCGGGCTTCACCTGCAGGTGAAGCCAGCGGCTCTGCACGTAGGCGATCGCCTCGAGCGTGCCCAAGGGGATGCTCGGATAGCGCGCGTACGCCTCCCTGAAATAGTGCTGGAAGGCCTGCCGCTGCGGCCGCAGCGCGCGTTCCTCGGCTGCCAGTATCCCGGCCAGCACCGCCTCGCCATCGCGGTCGACGGTTGCCACCGCCTGCCGCTCCGACGCTCCTGTCGCCGCCGTCGCCGCCGTTGCCACCACAGCGCCGATCACCGCCGCCAGCACCACCCTCGAATGGATCGCCATCGTCCTTGAACCCCCATTGCCGAAAGCCCCTGCACGTCCGTTCTACTCCGCTGGCACCACACCGGGGCCGCGCACTGGCGGATCTGTGACACGGCGCAAGCGCCCGTCCAGTTCCGCAGGTGCGACCTGACGGACCGTGCGCGCGCGCAACTGGCGCATGTCCGCCACGCCGATGCCCGATTCGCGGCCGGCGACATACAGCGTCACATGGGGCGGCGGAACCGGCAGCTGGCGCCCGAGCAGCCGCCCGAGTGCGTGGTGGAAAGGCGCCATGCCCGCCACCTGCACGCATTCGATGACCGAATGCACGGCAACGGGGCCGCCGTCGCCGGGCACCCTCCGCCGCAGCAGCAGCAACCGGCCGCCACCACTGATCCGCCATGCCGCCGGGCGCCAGGCTTCCCTGAGCGCATCCTCCAGATAGCCCGGAGCCAAGGTGGCCCGGAGTTCGCCGCCGAGTCGGCGGCCGAACACCGTCAGATGCAGCGTCGCCTTCGGCTGCAGGCGGATGCCGTCGACGATCGCCGTGCCCCGGGGCGGCGGCCACGCCGCGGCGTCGAGCGGCAAGACCAGGCTTCCGGACTCGCCGATCTTCGGAAGCGGCGTGGCGGCGGCGCGCCGGCCGTCAGGCAACGTCGCAGGAGGGCTCCGAATCACCCACGCAGGCTCCCACCCGCCGCGCCTGGCCCGGGCAGGCCGCCGGTGGTCGGCGCGGTGTGCCGCGTGCCGGACGGTCCCGGCTGCACCGCCGGGGGCGGCATGCACGGATCGGCGACGGGAGAGGGCACCTGCCCCGGCACCTCCGACGGAATCGCCTGCACGTGCGGATCCGTCGCCAGCATGCGCGACGAGCGCCAGCCACCCCAGCGGTAGTACGCCAGCTGCATGGCCATGGCACAGGCCGCGCTGACCGGGAAGCTCCACCAGATCGCATCCGCGCCCAGTACCGGCTGCAGCAGCGTCGCGAACGGCACGCGGATGCCCCACAGCGCGAAGCCCAGGATCAGCAGCGGCGGCAGCACCGCGCCGGTGGCACGCACCACGCCGGCGATCACGAAGGTCACGCCGAAGAACAGGAACGACCACACTGCGATGTGGTTGAGGTGGCGCGCGATCTCCAGCGCCGCGCTGCCGTCGGGCAGGAACATCGACAGCGTGAAGCGATCCAGCAGCAGCAGCGGCACGATCAGCGCGCCGGTCAGCAGGAAGTTGAACCCCACGCCGCTGCGCGCTGTGGCTTCCACGCGCTCCCAGCGGCCGGCGCCGACGTTCTGCGCCGCCATCGACGAACACGCCGCGCCGATCGCCATCGCCGGCATCTGCACGTAGGTCCACAGCTGCAGCGCGGCGCCATAGGCGGCCGTGGTCAGCGTGCCGTAGCGGTTGACCATGCTGATCATGGTGATCATGGCCAGCGAGATCAGCACCATCTGCAGGCCCATCGGCACGCCCTTGGTGACCAGCGTGCGCACGATGGTCCAGTCCGGCCGGTACAGGTGGCGCTCGCCGCGGCCGATCCACAGCGGGTGGCGTTCGTGGCGCAGCCATCCCAGCAGCGCGGCCAGTGCGATGGCGTTGGCCACCAGCGTGGCCATGGCGCTGCCGGCCATGCCCATCACCGGGAACGGGCCCCAGCCGAACATCAGCATCGGCACCAGGCCGATGTCGAGCAGCACCGCCAGCAGCAGGAACAGGAACGGCGTGCGGGTGTCCCCGGCGCCGCGCAGGATCGCCGACAGGAACGCGAACGCGTACAGGAACGGCAGCGCCAGGAAGATGATCTTCAGGTAGGCATCCGCCAGCGGCAGCGCCGCCGCCGGCGTGGACATCCACACCAGCAGGTGGCGCGACAGCGGCAGCCCGAGCGCGGCCAGCACGATGGCGATGCCGAGGAAGAACGTGGCCGCGGTCCCGATGACCTTGCGCGCGCCGGGCAGGTCCTTCCGGCCCATGGCCTGCCCGACCAGGATGGTCGAGGCCATGCCGAAGCCGAACACCCCCCCCAGCAGCAGGAACATGATGTTGTTGGCGTTGGCGATCGCCGACAGCGCGTTCTCGCCCAGGAACCGCCCGACCCAGATCGCGTTGACCGAGCCGTTCATCGACTGCAGCGCGTTGCCGCCCAGGATCGGCAGCGCGAACACGAACAGGGTGCGCCCGATCGGGCCGGTGGTCAGGTCGCGTGCGGGCATGGCGACAGCCTAGCCATGCCCGGGTCCACGCGGCGTGCCGGCCGGCGTTGGCCGCCGACCGACCGTCGCCGCCCGCGTCATGGCATGTCCGCGGAACCGGCGGGCTTCCTGGCCACCAGGCGCGGGCTCAGCTGGCGGGCGGCCTCCACGAGGGGCCGCGCCCAGGCCGGGGTGTCGCGCAGCACGCGCGCGGTCGGTGCCTTGATGCGGCGACGCTGCACGTGCAGCAGCAGCGCGGGCTGCGCCAGCGTCGCGTCGGTCTGCTCGACACTGTTGTCGTACACGCGCAGCTCGAACAGGTACGGCATCAGCGCGACCAGGTTGCGACGCGCGCCGTCCCAGCGCGCGCGCACCCGGGCCTCCGGGATGTCATGGCCGCCGGACAGCACGCGCGCGGCGATGCGCGCCAGGTGCCGCTCGGGGCTGTCGAGGCCGACGAACCACAGCGTGACGTCGTGGCTGTCGCAGGCCCGGCGGATGAGTGCCGGGATGGTCGAGCCGCCGAGCGTGGTCTCGAAGGCGAATGCCTGCCGGCGCACGGTGGCATCGACCAGGCGGTCGCGGCCATGTGCCCAGGCGGCGGCATTGGCATCCTGAGCGGCCACGCCCTGCGCCTTCAGGAGCGCGGTCGCTTCGTCAGGGTTGTAGTAATCGAGCGCCTGGCCGCGAAGCCAGGCACCAGCGACCGAACTCTTGCCGGCGCCGTTGACGCCCGCCAGCACGAGCAGGGACGGACGTGGCGGAGTGGCCCGGCTCATGCCCGGCACGTGCGGGACGGCTGTGGCGCGCAGATCAGCGCGCGGCCGCCCCGGCCCGCCGGGTGCCGCCGGCCGCCCGCGCCGCCGGTTGCGCACCCAGGCCCGCGGCCGCCGCCGCGCGCAGGCGCGCATTGCCGTCCACGCCATCCAGGACGGCCAGGCGGCGATCGAACTCGGCGGCCAGCATCTTCAACGGGTCGTTCGCCTCCGCGCGCCGCACCAGGTCGGCATAAGCGGCGACATCGACCAGCACCACCTCGGGGCGATTGTGGTGGGTGACGATGACTTCGCCATGGCGGGCCACGTCGCGCACGATGGCCGGCCAGCTGGCCTTGACCGCCGATGCCGGGTGCACGGGGGTGTCGGCGCCGGTGAGCTTGAGGACATCCTGGAGTGCTGCGGACATGTCGGGTCTCCGGTCGGAGTGGACATTCTATCCAATCTGGACATTCGATGCAGTACGCCGCCGCGCCGGGGCCGGCCAGATGCCGCTCCCGTCGGACAGGCGCTCGCTAGACTGGCCCGCCGCCGGGACCCGCCATGCTCCGACTCACCGACATCAAGCTGCCGCTGGAGCATCCGCCCGAAGCGCTGGCGGCTGCGATCATCGCGCGCCTGGGCATCCATGCCGACGAACTGTCCAGCCATGCGGTGGCCCGGCGCAGCTTCGATGCGCGCAAGCGCGGGGCGATCACGCTGATCTATTCGGTCGACGTGGAGACCCCGCGTGAGGCCGACATCCTGGCCCGGCTGCTGACCGACCCGGAGGGGCTGGACGGCGGCATCGGCGGCGAGGCCGGCAAGGTGGCGCCATCCCCCGACACCGGCTACCGCTTCGTGGCGCGGGCGGCGCCCGGCGCGGCGCCGCGCCCGCTGGTGATCGGCATGGGTCCCTGCGGCCTGTTCGCGGCGCTGGTGCTGGCGCAGATGGGCTTCCGGCCGATCGTGCTGGAGCGCGGCAAGGCCGTGCGCGAGCGCACCGTGGACACCTTCGGCCTGTGGCGGAAGAAGGTCCTCGACCCCGAATCCAACGTGCAGTACGGGGAGGGCGGCGCCGGCACCTTCTCCGACGGCAAGCTGTACAGCCAGATCTCCGACAAGCGCCACCACGGGCGCAAGGTGCTCACCGAGTTCGTGGCGGCCGGCGCGCCCGAGGAGATCCTCTACGTCGCCAAGCCGCACATCGGCACCTTCCGCCTGGTGTCGATGGTGGAGCGCATGCGCGCAACCATCCTCGAGCTGGGCGGCGAGATCCGCTTCTCGCACCGGGTCGAGGACCTTCTTCCGCCACAGGCCGAAGGTGTCGACCGTGCGTTCGCGCACCGCCTTGCCACGCTCGAGCACGATCGGGCGGAAGCCCATCTGCGCCAGCACCAGCGCCGCGAACAGCCCGCAGGGGCCGAAGCCGATCACGAGCGGGCGCGACCCCAGCGTGTCCGGGGCACGCGCGACCGGCTGGTAGCGCGTGTCGGGCGTG